>NZ_JBFPFS010000016.1:0-132167 GCF_047978125.1 Burkholderia sp. LFS061
GCGCAGCGCCTCCGCATGGCCGCGCAGCGCGAGCGCTGCCTCGGTCGGCAGCAGGCCCGACGGCGAGCGCGTGAACAGTGTCTGGCCGAAGGCGGCCTCGAGCGCCGCGACGTGGCGGCCGGCCGTCGGCTGCGTGATGCCGAGCGCGCGTGCCGCGCCGGACAGCGAGCCTTCCGTCAGCACCGCGAGGAAGGTGCGGTAGCGTTCCCAGTTCAGATCGGTGGTCATACATAAATGTATAGCTGATATCCGATACTAGGCAATTCCTTATTAGCCTTCCGCCCGCCAGAATGCATCTCACGACGGTTTCATTCAAGGAGAACGGCAATGACGACGAACGCAGGTGCGACGCAACGACAGGCACTCGTACTCGGCGCGAGCGGCGGGATCGGCGGGGAAGTCGCGCGGCAGTTGCGCGATGCCGGCTGGCAGGTGCGCGCGCTCAAGCGCGGGCTCGACGCCGATGTCGTGGAGCGCGACGGCATCACATGGATGAGCGGCGACGCGCTGGATCGCGAGGCGGTGGTGCGGGCCGCGCGCGGCTGCAGCGTGATCGTGCACGCGGTGAACCCGCCCGGATACCGGAACTGGCCGACGCAGGTGCTGCCGATGATCGACAACACGATCGCGGCGGCGACGGTGGCGCAGGCGACCGTCGTGCTGCCCGGCACGGTCTACAACTACGGCGCCGACGCGTTTCCGGTGCTGCGCGAAGACGCACCGCAGCATCCGACGACCCGCAAGGGCGCGATCCGCGTCGAACTCGAGCGGCGGCTGCAGGAAGCGACCGCGCAGGGCGTCCGCACGATCGTCGTGCGCGCGGGCGATTTCTTCGGGGCGCGTGCCGGCAACAACTGGTTTGCGCAGGGGCTGATCAAGCCGGGGCGACCTGTCTCGACCATCAGCGTGCCGGGGCGACCTGGCGTTGGCCATCAGTGGGCGTATCTGCCGGACGTCGCGCGCACGATGGTCGAGCTGATCGAGCGGCGCGACACGCTGGAGCCGTTTGCGCGCTTCCATCTCGGCGGGCATTGGGACGCGGACGGCACGCAGATGGCCGAGGCCATCAGTCGCGTGGCGCAGCGGCACGGAATGCGGCCTGCCGTGCGGCGCTTTCCGTGGTGGCTCGTGTGGGCCGCGGCGCCGTTCGTCACGACGCTGCGCGAGATGCTGGAGATGCGCTATCTGTGGCGCGAGCCGCTCAGGATGGACAACGCGCGGGTGACGGCGGTGCTCGGCCGCGAGCCGTTGACGCCGCTCGATACGGCGGTGGAGGCGACGCTGGCGGGGTTGGGGTGCTTGCGGTGAACGGCGGCGCGAGAGGCTGAGGCGAACGAAACGTGCGGGCATGAAAGCATGCGTGCACGCCTTTCACTTCGGCATCCGTCAGGCCCGCTGTTCCCCGTCACGCCACGACCGGCAACACCTCGACCGCATACCGGTGCCGAAGGCTGCGCCCGAGCACCGGGTCGTGCAGTTCCATCTCGAACGCGTCGCCGTCGCCCATCGCCGCGATCGAGCCATGCACGGCGACTGTGCCGCCATACATCGCGCAGCGCGCGGGCATCGTGCGGCGGTCGTCGAAGCGTTGCCACAGCGCGTCCGGCGCGAGCAGGCCGCTAACCGTGCCGTGCTGATATGCAATCCGCTCGCCGTCACGCGCGACCAACCACGAGCGCATCTCGATCGCATCCCAGTGATCGGCGACATCCGCGTAAAGCCACGCATCGCACCCGAGCGGCTTCGCGCACACCTGCTTCGACACCGCGACGCCATACGCCTCGACTTCGCGATCCGTATGATCGGAGCCGACCGTGACCAGCGTGCCGGCTGGACTGTCGAGCAGCACGCATTCGATCTCGCCGCCCGAGCGTGCGCCGAGTACGCCGATCGACGGCGCCTGCGTAAGCAGCGCGGACGACACGCGATAGAAGCACGGCGTGGTCGAAGGCGGCGCGACGCCGAGCGCCGCGAGTTCGTCGATGTGCGCGCGGATCGCCGCCGGATCGCGGCCGGCCCAGCCGGCAATCACGACGCGCTCGATCTCGACGTCGACGGCGGCAGGCGCGCGTTGCCGGGAAATCACGTTGAACGACAGGGCTTGCATGCGGATATCCGTTTGAAGTGCGAAGGAATGAATCGGCTTGCGGCGGCGCTCATTCCGCGAGCGGCCGGTGCGCGGTTTCGCGCGCGGCGAGGAGTGCGATCGACGTGACGACGAGCGCTGCGGTGACGTACAGCGACACGGCCGTCGTCGTACCCGTCTGCCGGAACAGCGTGGCGATCACGAGCGGCGCGAAGCCGCCGCCGACGATGCCGGCGAGCGTGTACGCGAGCGACGAGCCCGCATAGCGCACGCGCGTCGGGAACTGTTCGGTCACGAACGCACCCTGCGGGCCGTACATCACCGCATGGATCACGAGGCCGATCGCGACGGCCGCGACGATCGCACCGGGGCGCGCCGAATCGAGCATCACGAAGAATACGAACGCCCACACGACACCGGCGATCGCGCCGGCGAGATACACGGGCCGGCGGCCGAAGCGGTCCGACAGCGCGCCGAAGAACGGCACCGCGAGCGCGTTGCAGGCCGTGCCGACCATCACGGCCGTCAGCGCGACGGGGCGCGACAGGTGCAGCACGGTCGTCACGTAGGTCAGCGTGAACACGACGATCAGCGCATACAGCACGTCCGAGCCGATCCGCGCGCCGCCCGCGATCAGCAGGCGCCGCCAGTGGTACTTCAGCACGTCGGCGACGGGCACCTCGGCGGTCGCATGCGATTCGGCGAGCTGCTCGAACTGCGGCGTTTCGTCGACGCCGCGCCGCAGCCAGAAACCGAACACGACGAGCAGCGCGCTGGCCGCGAACGGTACGCGCCAGCCCCACGACAGGAAGTTCGCGGACGTGGTCGACAGCGTCACGAGCGCGATGCAGCCGGTGCCGAGCAGCGTGCCGAACGACGGGCCCATCTGCGTCCATGACGCGGACAGCCCGCGCCGGTTCTGGTCGCCATGCTCGACCGACAGCAGCACCGCGCCGGCCCATTCGCCGCCGAGCGCGACGCCCTGCACGAAGCGCAGCGCGACGAGCAGGATCGGGCTCAGGATGCCGGCCTGCGCATAGGTCGGCAGCGCACCCATCAGCGCGGTCGTCACGCCCATCAGCACGAGCGTGAGCATCAGCACCGCGCGACGGCCGATGCGGTCGCCGAGATTGCCGAACACGAAGCCGCCGAGCGGGCGCGACACGTAGCCGACCGCATAGGTCGAGAACGCGAGGATCGTGCCGGCCAGCGGATCGACCGACGGGAAGAACAGGTGGTTGAAGACGAGTGCGGCGAGCGTGTTGTAGATCGTGAAGTCGTACCACTCGAGCGACGTGCCGATCATGCTCGCGGTCGCGAGTCGGCTGTTGCGGACGCGGCGGGGCGCGTGGGCGGCGGGCTGGGCGAGAGTGCTCATGGGTTCGGGCCTGTCGTGACGGAGAACGGGATCAAGCGCGGGGCCGACGCGTCGGCCGCGTGCGGAAGCGGCGCGGCCGGCGTCGGCGTTCAGGCAGGCAGCGCGGCGGCGGCCGGTTCCGCTTCGGCTTCCGCGTCGCGGCGCGCAACCGGCAGCGGCGCGGCGGCGCGCCACAGCAGGTCGAAGGTGCGTACGTCGTCGTGCCCGGCGAGTGCGGCGGCCACGCGGCGTGTCGCGGCCGCGTCGCTGCCTTCGATCAGCACGAGCGCGTCGGCGGCCGGGCGGGCGGCCGCATCGGCGCCGATCGGCGCGGACAGCTCGGGCGCGGTGCGGAAGAGCCGCGCCGCGTGAATGCCTGGTTCCTGCAGCGCGGCGTCGAAGCGCTCGCGCAGTTGCAGCACGTCGATGCGTTCCGGCGGCAGCACGAACAGCGCGAGATGCGCGCCTTCGCCGTCGCCGGCCTCGATCGTCAGTTCGCCGACGCGCCGTTGCGTGCCCGTCATCCGTTCGAAGTTCGCGAGCGACCACGCGGTCTGCTGCGTGAATGCGCGCCGGTACGCGTCGCTACGGAACACGTCGAGCGTGTCCGTCACGTACAGCGCGAGATACTGGCGCGGGCCGCCGTCGGTCGCGCGAAAGCGCCGTGCGTGCGTGAAGCCGGGAATCGCGACACGTTCCTGCATGTGCTCGCGGTCGTACCACGCGTTGAAATCGGCTTCGTGCGCGGGGTCGATATCCGTCCAGACGCAAAGCTGGCCGTGCGGAAGGGAAAGGCGGGTCATCGCGGGGTTCCTCGTGACGGGGGTGTGTCAGGAACCGCAGTTTCCCGAAGACGGGCCGCGCCCGTCCAACAAGAAAACAAATTCGCGGTGAACAGGTTTTCTTATGAGCGGCGCGGGCGGCGTTTGGCCGGCGTAGCCGCGGGGGGCGCGGATTTCGCCGGCCGCTTCGCTGTTGTCTTTATTTTGTTCGCCGTACGGGCGGCCGATGCTTCGACTGTTTCGGGGCTGGCCGGTGCGGCCGGCTTCGCGCGCGCGATCTCGCTCGCCAGTTCCGCGATGCGTGCGGCGACCGGCAGGCCCTGGCTGCGGTATGTCGCGACGAGCGGCAGCGCGGGGAATTCGGGTTCGACGTCGAGCAGTTCGAGCGCGCCTTCGTGCAGCTCGCGCCCGATGATCGCGGGCGGCAGCGCAGCCACGCCGAGGCCGTCGGCGACGAGGCGGATCATCGCGGCGACCGACGTGATGCAGTTGATGCTGGCCGGCCGCTCGACGGCAGCGAACAGCCGCTCGATCGTCGCGTGCGGCCCCGAGTGGCGCGAGAAGCTGATGATCGGAAATTCCGCGAGGCGTGCGACGTCGAGCGGCTGGCCGCCGAGCCCGAGGCGCGGGCTTGCCGCCCAGCGCACGGGGAATTCGCACAGCGGCAGGTTCGTGAAATCGGGGCCCGGCACCGGATCGGTCTGCAGGATCAGGTCGACGCCGTCGGTGCTGAGCAGGCGGATCAGGTGCAGTGTCGTGTCGCTCGTGATCTCGACGTCGAGCCGCGGATAGCGCTCGCGCAGTTGCGCCATCAGCGCTGGAAACCAGCTGTGCACGATCGACTCGATCACGCCGATCCGGATCAGGCCGGCATCGCTCGCTGCGTCGATGTCGCGCCGCATTTCGCCGTCGAGCCGCACGATTCGCTCGGCATAGGCCAGCATGCGCCGGCCCGCGGGCGTGAGCGTGGCCGAGCGCGTGTTGCGGTCGAACAGGCGCACGTCGAACGCCTCTTCGAGCGATGCGATGCGGCTCGACACGGCGGCTTGCGTCGTGTGCAGTTTTTCGGCGGTCAGCCGGAAGTTTTCCAGCTTCGCGAGCCAGACGAAGGTTTCAAGAAACCGGATGTTCATCGAAGTCCGAGCGGTGAGGCGGCGCCGGGCGGGGCGGCGGGATCGGTCGATGGTAGCGGATTTTTGGAGCGGGAAACGAGTGGGCGGCGCGGTGAGCGTGCCGTAGCGGGCGTCGGAGTGCCGGAGGACGTCGCACGGAACGCCGTCCGCAGCGACGCATCACGCGGGCGGCGTGCCCTCGCGCATCAAAGCTTGTCGAACGCGAGCGTCGGCACGTCGACGACCGTCGCACCGCCGTCCGCGACGAGCGTCGCGCCGGTCACGAACGATGCATCGGGCGACGCGAGAAACGCGCACACGGCCGCGATTTCGTCCGGATCGGCTGCGCGCCGCAGCGGCACGTCGGCGCTGACGCGTGCATACGCATCGTCGAGCGTGTCGCCGTGCGCGGCCATCAGCGGTTCCATTTCCGCGTCGGCCATCGGCGTGCGGACCCAGCCCGGGCACACGGCGTTCGCACGCACGCCGTGCGGGCCGTAGTCGCGGGCGAGCGACCGCGCGAGCCCGAGCAGCGCGTGCTTGCCGACCGTATAGCCGCACACACCGGGCCCGGCCGCGAGCGCCGCGATCGACGCGACCAGCACGATGCTGCCGCGCTGCGCGATCAGGTCCGGCAGGCACGCACGCGCGCTGACGAACGCGGTATCGAGGTTCGCGTGCATCGCGTCGCGCCACTGCGCGTCGCCGGTTGCGTCCGCGCGGCCGACGCCGTGGCCGCCTGCGCACGCGATGAGCGCGTCGACGCGGCCGAAGCGTTCGGCGATCCGCGGCAGGAAGCCGGCCCAGTCGGCGGTGCTCGCGGCGTCGCCGGCTAGCGCGAGGCCGCCCGTTTCGGCGGCCAGCGCGTCGAGCGGCGCCTGACGCCGCCCGATCAGCACGACGCGGTCGCCGCGGCCGGCGAAGCGGCGCGCGCATGCTGCGCCGATGCCGGTGCCCGCACCGGTGATCGCGATCGTGCGGGGTTGCTGGTGCGTCATGTCGTTCTCCGGAAGGGGGGCGTTGCCGGTCACTTTAGGCGGCGCGGGCGAGCGCCGGTATCAGCCGAAAGGATGAATGCGGACGGCGTCCGGCCCGCCGCTACGGCCGTGGTCCATTTTGCAAAAGCTGACGATGTCCGGCGCCGAATCGCTCTATCCTCCACATTTTTGGGATAAGTCACGAAAGCCCGGCAAAATAGCGCGGGCGAGCGCGCGCATCGACGCGCGGCGCGTCGGCCGGCCGATTCCGTCGTGCGTGCGGAGCGGCAGGCCGGCGGGATCGGCGCGAGCATGCGCCCGATGCGCAGGCATCGCGTCTGCCGATGGATCGTGTCACCACGGGGTATCGCCCGGTTGCGCGCTGGCGCGGCCGGACCATCGACAAGGAAGGGAGGGGCCGGCAATGAGGCTGGATGACGAAAGAGAAAGCATGAACGTCGAGGACCGCCGCGGCGCCGGCGGTTTCGGCGGCGGGCGCGGCGCGACGATCGGCATCGGCACGATCGTGGTTGCGCTGGCCGCGTCGTATTTCTTCGGGATCGACCCGCGCGTGGTGCTCGAAGGCGCATCGGCGCTGCAGGGCCGCCAGCAGCAGGCGCAGCCCGCACCGGCACAGCGCCAGGGCGCGCCGGCGAACGATCCGGGCTCGGTGTTTACGCGCAAGGTGCTCGGCAATATCGAGCGCACGTGGACGGGCGTGTTCAACACCCAGCTGCATGGGCAGTACGAGCCGCCGAAGCTCGTGATGTTCACGAACTCGACGCCGACCGCATGCGGCACGGGCCAGACGGCGATGGGGCCGTTCTACTGTCCGGCCGACCGCAAGGTCTATATCGATCTCGGTTTCTACGACGAACTGCGCAAGCGTTTCGGCGCGGGCGGCGATTTCGCGCAGGCTTACGTGATCGCGCACGAAGTCGGCCATCACGTGCAGAACCTGCTCGGCATTTCCGACAAGGTCGACGCCGCGCGCAGGCGTTCGAGCCAGGCGCGCGCGAACGCGCTGTCGGTGCGGATGGAGCTGCAGGCCGATTGCTTCGCCGGCGTGTGGGCGAACAACGCACAGCGTGCGAACCAGCGGCTGATGGAACCCGGCGATTTCGAGCAGGGGCTGAAGGCGGCCGCCGCGATCGGCGACGATCGGCTGCAGCAGCAAGGGCAGGGTTATGTCGTGCCGGAAAGCTTCACGCACGGCAGCAGCGACCAGCGCGTGTACTGGCTGCGACGCGGGATGGAGGCGGGCGAGGTGAGCGCCTGCGACACGTTCGCCGCGAACGCGCGCTGACAGAAGGCGCCCGCATCGTCCCGGCCACACCGGCCGAATCCGCCAGACCGGGACGATTTGCCGATTTGTGCTCACCGGCGCTTTTCGGCGCCGGTAGGCTGGCCCGAACTTCGACGCCTTCGCCCGCCAGCCGATTCCTCCGTGCCGACCCCATCCGTTCCCGCCGATCAGGACGCCGCCGACTGGCAACGTGCGCTGCGCGCGTGCGTGGACGCGTTCGACGCGTTCGCGAGCCCGTCCGCGATCGTGTTCTACCGGCTCGACCAGAGCGGCGAACCGGCCGATTTCGAGCTGTTCGGGATGCCGGAGTCGATGCATCGCACCTATGTCGCGCGCTACCGGATGCTCGATCCGCTGCATCCATCGCGTTGCGCGGCGGGTGAGCGCGCGGTCGTCACGCTCGCTTCCCAATTGCCTGACGAAAGACGCGAGGCGTCCGCGTACTGGACCCGCTTCCTGCGGCGGCACGACGTGGCCGACGTCATTGAAATCTGGCTGCGCGATGCCAGCCGCACGGTCGGCGCGTTCTCGTTGCTGCGCTTCGGAATGGGTGAAGCGGGCGGAGGTGCGGCAGGGAACAGCACGGCGGGCCGGTTCGCGCCGGGCGAGATCGATGCGCTCGTGCGGCTGCAGCCTGTCGCCGAAGTCGCGTTGAGCCCGCTGCTGCGCACGCGGCGCGGGATTCACCGGATCGGTTGCGAGGAACGGTTGACCTACCGCGAGGAACAGATCGCGCGCCTCGTGCGCGACGGCCGTTCGAACAAGGAGATCGCGCGCGATCTCGCGCTCGGCCAGCCGACCGTCAAGACGCACCTGATGCGCATGTATCGCAAGCTCGGCGTGTCGAACCGCACCGAGCTGGTCGGGGCGCTGTTCCTGTAACGCCTTTCGTTGCCGATTACGCGGTCCGTTGTTTGCAACTGCAAGCGCACCCCACGCGCTGCCAATTTGCGCTCACCGAGCGCGATCCGTCGTCGATACAGTGGTCCGACGCCCGCGTGCCCACGCGCACGCGGTCCAGCCACGACAATCATCGAGACGCCTATGAGCACCACGAACTTCGTCGCCGTCAGCGACACCGTGCGCACCTTCGTTGCGCGCGATTTCGGCCTCTTCATCGACGGTGAAATGCAGCCCGCGCACGCGGCAGCGCGGCTCGACGTGTACGACCCCGCGACGGGCGAGCGGCTCGCAACGGTCGCTGATGCGGACGAGCACGACGTCGACCGCGCGGTCGCCAGCGCGAAGTACGCGTTCGACACGCGCGTGTGGAGCGGGCTGCGTCCGGCCGACCGCGAACGCATCCTGCTGAAGCTCGCCGACCTGATCGAACGCGACGCCGAAACGCTCGCGCAGCTCGAAACGCTGAACCAGGGCAAGTCGATCCACGTGTCGCGCGCGATCGAGGTCGGCGCGAGCGTCGAATACGTGCGCTACATGGCCGGCTGGGCGACCAAGATCACCGGCCAGACGCTCGACGTGTCGATCCCGTTCCCGCCCGGCACGCGCTATACGGCCTATACGCGCAAGGAGCCCGTCGGCGTGGTCGCCGCGATCGTGCCGTGGAATTTCCCGCTGATGATCGCGGTGTGGAAGCTGATTCCCGCGCTCGCGGCCGGCTGCACGATCGTGCTGAAGCCGTCGCCGGAAACGCCGCTCACCGCGCTGCGCCTGGCCGAACTCGCACGCGAGGCCGGCGTGCCGCCCGGCGTGTTCAACGTGGTCACCGGCGGCCGCACGTGCGGTGCCGCGCTCGCGAGCCATCCGTCGATCGCAAAGATCTCGTTCACGGGCTCGACCGCGACCGGCAAGCTGGTCGGCGCGGCGGCCGTGCAGAACATGACGCGCTTCTCGCTCGAACTCGGCGGCAAGAACCCGATCGTGATGCTCGACGACATCGACGTCGCGCAGGCGCTCGACGGCGTCGCCGCCGGCGCGTTCTTCAACCAGGGGCAGGTGTGCGCGGCCGCGTCGCGCATCTATGTGCATCGCAGCAAGTTCGCGCAGCTCGCGGACGGCCTCGCGGGCGTCGCGCAGTCGATGAAGCTCGGCGCGGGCCTCGACACGACCGCGCAGATCAACCCGCTCGTCTCCGCGCACCATCGCGACAAGGTCGTCCAGCACATCGAAGGCGCGCGCCGCGCCGGCCTCACGTTCCTTGCGGGCGGCACGCCGGCCGACGACCTGCCCGGCTATTTCGTGAAGCCGGCCGTGATCGCCGATCCGCATCCGGACAGCGCGATCGTGCGCGACGAGGTGTTCGGCCCGGTGATCGTCGTCGTGCCGTTCGACGACGCGGCCGACGCCGTGCGCCTCGCGAACGCGTCGCCGTACGGCCTCGCCGCGAGCATCTGGAGCAACGACCTGAAGCGCGTGATGAATCTCGTGCCGCAGATCGAGGCCGGCACCGTGTGGGTGAACTGTCATATCCCGCTCGACCCGTCGATGCCGTTCGGCGGCTACAAGCAATCGGGCATCGGCCGCGAGTTCGGCCAGTACGCGATCGAAGGCTTCACCGAAACCAAATCCGTCTGCATCGCGCACTGACGCGCGGCGCGAATCTTGACCCCGAATAACCCAGGTTCAAACGATCCGACAGTGGAGACTGCAATGAGCTACAACGAAGCAAAATTCTGGCATCCGATGGTGCACCCGAACGAAATGAAGCAGCGCAAGCCGATCCGCATCGTGCGCGGCGACGGCTGCTACGTATTCGACGAACAGGGCCGGCAGCTCGTCGACGGCGTCGCGGGCCTGTGGAACGTGAACGTCGGCCACAACCGCAAGGAAGTGAAGGACGCGATCGTGCGCCAGCTCGACGAGCTCGAATACTTCCAGCTGTTCGACGGGATCTCGCATCCGCGTGCGGAAGAGCTGTCGAAGAAGGTGATCGACATGCTCGAACCGGAAGGGATGCGCCGCGTGCTGTACAGCTCGGGCGGCTCCGACGCGATCGAGACCGCGCTGAAGATCGCGCGCCAGTACTGGAAGGTGCGCGGCCAGGCCGATCGCACGAAGTTCATCTCGCTGAAGCAGGGCTATCACGGCACGCACTTCGGCGGCGCATCGGTGAACGGCAACACGGTGTTCCGCCGCAACTACGAGCCGAACCTGCCCGGCTGCTTCCACGTCGAGACGCCGTGGCTGTACCGCAACCCGTTCACGCAGGATCCGGAGGAACTCGGCCGGATCTGCGCGGAAATGCTCGAGCGCGAGATCCAGTTCCAGAGCCCCGACACGGTCGCCGCGTTCATCGCGGAGCCGATCCAGGGCGCGGGCGGCGTGATCGTGCCGCCGGCCAACTACTGGCCGCTCGTGCGCGAGGTGTGCGATCGCTACGGCGTGCTGCTGATCGCCGACGAGGTCGTGACGGGCTTCGGCCGCAGCGGCAGCATGTTCGGCAGCCGCGGCTGGGGCGTGCGCCCGGACATCATGTGTCTCGCGAAGGGCATCTCGTCGGGCTATGTGCCGCTCGGCGCGACGGTCGTGAACGCGCGGATCGAGGACGCGTTCGCCGCGAATGCGGACTTCGGCGGCGCGATCATGCACGGCTACACGTATGCGGGCCACCCGGTCGCGTGCGCGGCCGCGATCGCGAGCCTCGACATCGTCGTCAAGGAAGACCTGCCGGCAAATGCGGCGAAGCAGGGCGCGTATCTGCTCGAAGCGCTGCAGCCGTTCGCGGAACGCTTCGCGGCGGTCGGCGAGGTGCGCGGCAAGGGGCTGATGCTCGCGCTCGACCTCGTCGCGAACAAAGAGACGCGCGAGCCGATCGACCCGCTGTCCGGCTATGCGAACGCGGTCGCGGAAGTCGCGCGCGAGAACGGCGTGCTGGTGCGACCGGTCGGCACGAAGATCATCCTGTCGCCGCCGCTCGTGATCCAGCGCGAACAGCTCGACCGGATCGTCGACGCGCTCGCGGCGGGCTTCGAGGCCGTGCCGTTCGCGTGACGGATGACGGCATGATTGCGTGACCGCGAACCGGCGTCGGGCAGCCTTGCCGCCGCCGGTTTGCCGATTTGCGCTATGACCGGTTTATTTTGCCTGCGTATTTTTTCGACATCGGATCGAGGTGTGATCGACAGGGGGCCCGGGTGCCGAAGCTCGGGTTCAGGTCAACAAGGGAAGGAGACAACGATGTCGGGATGGTCAGAAGTTACCGGCGCCGCGGGCGATACGTCCGCCGGCACGCCGGCCGAGGGCGGCGGCGGCACCGCACTGAAGGCGGGCGCGGTCGGCTTTCCGACCGCGCTGGCGAGCGCCGTCGGCCTCATCATGGCAAGCCCGGTGATTCTCACCGCGACGTCGGGCTTCGGGATGGGCGGCTGGGCGTTCGCGGTCGCGATGATCATCGCGTTCGTGATGATGCAGGCGCAGGCGACCACGTTCTCCGAAGCCGCCGCGATGCTGCCGACGGCCGGCTCGGCTTACGATTACCTGTCGTGCGGGCTGGGCCGCTTCTGGGCGATCACCGGCACGATTTCCGCGTATTTCCTCGTGCACGTGTTCGCCGGCACGGCGGAGACGATCCTGAGCGGCATCATGGCGCTCGTCAATTTCGAATCGCTGAACGCCGCGTTCGAGAAGCACAACAGCTCCTGGCTCGTCGGCGTCGGCCTCGTGGTCACGTTCGCGATCACCAACATTATCGGCATCAAGGTGTTCAGCAAGCTCGAGATCGTGCTGACGGCCGGCATGTGGCTGTCGCTGATGATCTTCGGGATCCTCGGGCTCGCGGCCGCGCCGGCCGTGCATCTCGACGGCTGGTTCGGCGGCTCGGAAGTTGGCACGTCGGTACCGGCCGTGCTGTCGCTGGTCGGGATGGCGATGTTCATGTTCGTCGGCTGCGAGTTCGTCACGCCGCTCGCGCCGGAAATGAAGGCGCCGGGCCGCACGATTCCGCACGCGATGACGATCGGCCTCGTCGGCGTCGCGATCTGCATGTTTCTGTACGGCGCGGCGATCCGCCGCCAGGTCGCGAACGTGCCCGTGAGCCCCGACGGCCTCACGCACCTGCTCGACACGCCGGGCGCGATTCCCGCGTTCGCGCTGCAGGTGCTCGGCCCGTTCGGCCGCATCTGGTTCGGCATCGCATTCCTGTTCGCGGGCGCCGCGACGATCAACACGCTGATGGCCGGGCTGCCGCGGATCCTGTACGGGATGGCGATCGACGGCGCGTTGCCGCGCTGCTTCGCGTACCTGCATCCGCGCTTCAAGACGCCGGTGGTCGGCATCGTCGTGGCGGCGGTCGTGCCGATCTTCCATGCATGGCTGATCAACGGCAATCTCGACAGCATCCTGCATCTCGTGCTTGCCGCGACCTGCGCGTGGGGCACCGCGTACCTGCTCGTCACCGCGTCGGTCGTGATGCTGCGCATCCGCCGCCCGGACCTGCCGCGCCCGTACCGTTCGCCGCTGTTCCCGCTGCCGCAGATCGTGTCGAGCGTCGGCATCGTGCTCGCGATCTGGTACATCACGCCGCCCGGCATGAACGCGCGCGACATCTACGTGCCGTTCGGCGCGATGCTCGGGCTCACCGCGCTGTACGCGCTGTTCTGGACGCTCGTCGTGCAGCGCCGGCATCCGTTCAAGCCGGTGCCGGTCGAGGAAGTGCTGCGCAACGAGCACGTCGCGTCGTGAAGGCCGCGCTCGCCTGGTGGCGTGCGGCGCCCGATGCGCCGCCGCCCGGCCATCGGCCCGGCGCGATCGCCGCGCGCGTGCTCGCCGATTTGCATGCCGTGCGCGATGCCGACGGTGTGGGCAGTCGGACGGCAAGGCTACCGAACGGCGTGTGCGTGAACGTCGAAGAGCGCGTCGAGCGCCAGTTCCTGATGCATACGGTCAGCGTGAAGGTGACGGTGACCGTACACGGCCCGGCTGTGCAGGGCAGCGCCCGCGTGCGGCAGACCGGCTGGCTGCGCCGCACGGGTGTCGATGCGGCGCCCGCGCCGGGATGCGACTTCGGATTCGTCGACACGGTGGCCGCACTGGTCGCCGAGCCGTTGCTGGCCGATGCGCTGCGGCCGCTGCACCTGACCGACTGCGCGATCGACGCGCGCGACGGCCGCTGGACGCTCGCGATCGTGCCGTTCGGCGGCAGCGAGGTCGTGAACCGGATGCCGTCGTTTCGCCGCTACGTTCGGCTGACCGGCGAGCAGGCTGTTGCGCTGTCGGCGGCCTGTCTTGCGTTCGAAACGGCACTGCGCAGGTTTTTGCGCGGGTAAGCTGTGGCGTTGCGGCGGGGCGAACGCCTCGGTCGCATCCAGGAATCAGGGTTTTACCGGAGGCGCCGATGTTGTTCCAGTCACGCTCGCACGAAGACGTGCACGACCACGGGCTCGCGATCGCGGGCTGGCATCAGGTCTACCGCCAGATGACGCCGGGCCGCTTCAGGGGCACGGTCACGCAGGTGCTGTACGACGATTTCCACTTCTTCCGCGAAACGACCAACCGGCGCGTCGCGCAAACCGGGCTCGCGCCGGCCGGACGCACGTCGCTCGCGGTGCCGCTGTCCGTGCCGCTCGCGGGCACGTTCCAGGGCCAGCCGGTCGACGGTTATGCGCTGCTCGCGCTGCGCGCCGGCGAGGATTTCGAATTCCATACGCCGGAAGGGATGGGGCTCGTCGGGATCAGCGCGGCGTCCGACATGGTCGACGAGCTGTGCGAGGCCGAATTCGGCGCGGCAGGCGCGCGCAAGCTGCGGCACGTGACGCGGCTGTCCGATGAGCAGGGCGTCGCGCTCGGCGTGCGTCTGTCGTCGTTGATCGACGATGCGCAGCGCAACCCGGGCCACCTCGAATACGCAGCCACCCGCAGGATGTTCCGCGACGCGATGCTCGGCATGTTCCTCGATGCGCTCGAACAGGGCATCGGCGTCGAGCGCCGCGACATCACGCACGCCACCTACAGCGACATCGTGAGCCGCTGCGAGAAGCATCTGCGCGATCGGCCCGAAGAACCCGTCACCGTGCTCGAACTGTGCCGCGCGCTGCGCTGCAGCCGCCGCACGCTGCAAACCAGCTTCCAGCGCGTTGCCGACGTCACGCCGGTCGGCTATCTGCGCACGATCCGGCTGAACGCGGTGCGGCGCATGCTGCGCACGACGCCGGTACAGCAGCTCGGCGTCGGCGAGGCCGCCGCGAGCTGGGGTTTCACGCATCTCGGCTATTTCGCGCGCGAGTATCGCGACCTGTTCGGCGAGCTGCCTTCACAGACGGCGCGTCCCGACTGACGCACGCGCCCCGCGACGGCGTCGTCGGACATCGTCGCGGGCAGCGCGATCCATCGTTTGCCGATTTGCGATAGAGGTCCTGAATTTTCGCTGGATAGAGTCCCGTCACCCCTATCGCCAACACGATCGGTTTGCACTGCGAATCGACGACATCAGAGGACGGGACATGAAGATCGGACGACGACTGGCCGCGGCCGCGGCTACGCTGGGTTGCATGCACGCGCATGCGCAGGCCTCCGGCAGCGTGACGCTGTACGGCACCGTGGACACCGGTGTCATCTACTCGACGAACCAGCAGTTCACGCGCGCCGACGGCAGCACGGGCGGCGGCCATGCGTGGCAGATGGGCGGCGGCAACCTCGTGCCGTCCCGCTTCGGCTTCCAGGGCGCCGAGCCGCTCGGCGGCGGGCTCGACGCGGTGTTCACGCTCGAACAGCAGTTCCTGTCCGCGAACGGGCAGGCGCTGCAGGGCGGCACCGCATTCAGCCGGCAGGCGTGGGTCGGGCTGCGCCAGGACGGGATCGGCACGCTCGGCCTCGGCCGGCAATACGACTCGTACACCGACATGCTCGGCGCCTATGTGTCGAGCAACAACTGGGCGACGCCGTACGGTTCGCATCTCGGCGACGTCGATAACCTGAACGCCGCGTTCAATTTCAACAACGCGGTGAAGTTCACCAGCGCCGATTTCAGCGGCCTCACGTTCGGCGGCACGTTCAGCTTCGGCGGGCAGGCCGGCGACTTTTCCGCGAAACGCGGTTATGCGGTGGCCGCGACGTACACGCGCGAGCCGGTGGCGTTCTCGGTCGGTTACCTCGACCTGCACCAGCCGCTCGATGCGGCGCTCGGCGGCGCGAGCGGCTATATCGGCGATTTCGCGTGCAGCAATCCGGGCGCGATGTATTGCCTGCTGCAGGACGCCGGCTCGATGCGCGCGTTCGGCGCGGGCGGCTCGGTGACGTTCGGCGCGGCGACGGTCGCACTCACGTACACGCATACGCGCCTCGGCGACAGCCGCTATTTCTCGACTGCCGCACAGCCGCGCACGCAGGCGTTCACGTTCGACATCGGCGAGCTGAACGTCACGTACATGTTCACGCCCGCGCTGCAGGGCGGCGTCGCGTACATCTTCAACGCCGCGCATACCGACGGGCGCGGCACGACGCGTTTCCACCAGCTGAACGTCGGCACGAACTACAGCCTGTCGAAGCGCACGGCGCTGTACGCGGTCGCGATCGGCCAGATCGCGAGCGGAACGGGGCTCGGCACCGACGCGAACGGCAACGCGGTGAACTACGCGCAGATTCCGGTGCTCGCCAACAGCAACTCGAGCCGGCAACTGGCGGTGATGGCCGGAATCCGCGTGAACTTCTGACGGCGCCGCGGCGATCGGGCGGGCGGGGTGGCCGGGCCCGGCGGCTGCCTCTTCCGCCGCGTGCCATAAATTCTTAACGATCGGCGTGAACAATGGCGTTCGCTTCAGGCAGCCGGAAGCGTCGCCCGCGTTGCACACGTGTGCAACGCCCGGCTGTCCCGCCACCACGCCGAACGAGAGAGACCCCATGACCTTGCTGAGCCGCCTGCGCGCGCTGTCCGCCGCCCTTGCGCTGTCCTTCGCCGCCACGCACGCGTTGCCGCGGATCTCGTCATCGCAGGCCGCGACGACATCTACGGCAAGGGGCTGGCCGACGCCGTCGCCGGTTTCAACAAACTGCACCCGGGCACCGAGATCGAGCTGCTCAAGCTGCCGAACGCGAACCTGTACCAGAAGCTCAAGCTTTCGATGCGCGAAGGCACCGGTGCGTACGACCTCGTGATGATGGACGACACGTGGGCGCCCGAATTCATCGGCAACGGCTGGCTGAAGCCGCTGCCCGCATCGCTCGCGGACGCCGATCTCGTGCCGTCCGCCGTCGCGCTCGGCCGCAACGCGGCCGGCGCGCTGTATGCGTTGCCGATCGTCGGCAACGTCGAGATGTTCGCGTACCGCAAGGACCTGCTCGCGAAATACAAGCTGCAGCCGCCGCGCAACTGGGACGACGTGCTGAAGATCGCGCAGACCGTCGGCGGCGCGGACAAGAGTGTGTCGGGCGTCGTGTTTCGCGGCACGAAGGGCAACCCGGTCGTGACCGGCTTCCTGCCGATCCTGTGGGCCTACGGCGGCGACGTGTTCGACCATGCCGGCAACGTGACGATCGATTCGCGCGAAGCGCAGGCCGCGCTGAAGACGTTCCTCGCGCTGAAGGCGTCCGCGCCGAAGGACGTCGACGTATACGGCGCGGCGGAAGTGCGCGATGCGCTGCAGCGCGGCACGGCCGCGCAGTCGATCGAGGTGTGGCCTGCATGGGTGCCGGCGCTCGACGATCCGAAGCAGTCGCGCGTGGTCGGGCAGATCGCGCTGCAGCCGCCGCCCGGGCAGACCGCCGGCCCGGCGCCGATGCTCGGCATCTGGCAGATGGGCATTCCGAAGGACGCGCCGCACGCGAAGCTCGCGCAGGACTTCCTGGCTTACCTGACCGCCCGCGACACGCAGACGCGCCTCGCCGGAATCGGCATTCCGCCGACCCGCCGCAGCGTGTTCGCCGATCCGGCGCTGGTGCGCCAGTACCGCTGGTATCCCGATCAACTGAAGGCGCTCGAGGCCGGTCGTGCGCGGCCGCGCGTGAAGGACTGGCAGCAGGTCGAGAGCATTCTCGGCGACCAGCTCCAGCTCGCGCTGACCGGGCAGACCACGCCCGACGCCGCGCTGCGCCAGGCGCAGCAGAAGATCGCGCAGGCGATGGCCGCGGCCGGCAAGTGACGGCCCGCCTCGATACGTCGCCCGGAACCCGCGCATGAAAGCCTTCGGCCGCAGCCTGCCGTTCGTTGCGCTGCTCGGTCCCGCACTGCTGGTGCTCGCCGCGCTCGCGCTGTATCCGGTCGCGCAGGTGCTGATCGACTCGTTCTGCCGGGTCGACTACGCGGCCGGCCGCCGCGCGTTCGCGGGGCTCGCGAACTATCGCGCGGTGCTAGGCGACGACGCGTTCACGGCCGGCTTCGGCAATACGCTGCGTTTCACGATCGTGGCGTCGCTCGCCGAGGTCGCACTCGGCTTCGGCCTCGCGCTGCTGTTCGTGCGCGCGTTTCCGGGGCGCCGCATCGCGCTGCCGCTCGCGATCCTGCCGATGATGCTGTCCACGCTCGTGTGCTCCGCGATCTGGCGCAACTGGCTCAACTTCGACGGATTCCTGAACAAGTTGCTCGCGGCATTCGGCATCGAAGGCGTGCGCTGGCTGTCCGATCCGCATCTCGCGCTGTGGTCGCTCGCGCTCGTTGACGTATGGCAGTGGACGCCGATGGCGTTCCTGATCGTGCTGGCCGGGCTGCAGTCGATTCCCGGCGAACTGTACGAAGCCGCGCGCACCGACGGCGCGAGCGAGTGGCAGTGCCTGCGCGACATCACGCTGCCGCTCGCGGCGCCGCAGATCGGCCTCGCGCTGCTGCTGCGCTCGATCGACACGTTCAAGCTGTTCGACAAGGTCTATGCGCTGACGGGCGGCGGCCCCGGCAACGCCACGCAGACGCTGTCGACCTATATCTACGACACGGGCTTCCGCTTCTTCAACGTCGGGCCAGCGAGTGCCGCGTCGGTGCTGATGCTCGCGGCGTCCGCGCTGCTGGTCTCGGGGTATGTATGGCAGACGGTTCGCAAGCGGCGCGCATGACGGCGCAACCCTCGGGCATCTCACGCACGCGAACGGGCGCCGCATTCGATCGCGCGGTGCCGTGGGCGCTGCGTATTGCCGCGCTCGCGCTGTTGCTGTTGCCGTGCCTGTGGATGGCCGGCGCGGCCTTCATGCCGACGCTCGAGCGCCTCGATCATCCGTTGCGGATCTGGCCGGCCGCGCCGACCTTCGAGCATTTCGCGTCGGTGTGGTCCAACGGCATCGGCGCGCCGCTCTTCAATTCGCTGCTGGTCGGATTCGGCACGACGCTGCTCGCGCTGGCGCTCGCGTTTCCGGCCGCGTATGCGCTCGTGCGGCTGCGGTTTCCGGCACGGCTCGACCTGCTGTTCCTGGTGCTGGTACTCGCGTTGAAGCTGATGCCGCCGATCACGATCGCGGTGCCGCTGTTCGCGCTCGCGAAGCGGCTGCACCTGCTCGATTCGACGCTCGGCCTGATGCTCGCGTATCAAATCTACGCGTTGCCGATGGCGATCTGGATGCTGCTCGCGTTCGTGCGCGACGTACCGGTCGAATACGAGGAAGCGGCCTGCATCGACGGCGCGGGGCTCGCGCGGCGGCTTGTGCAGATCGTGCTGCCGCTGTGCGCGCCGGGGCTGATCGCGACCGCGATCTTCGTGTTCATCGCCGCGTGGAACGAGTTCCTGATCGCGCTGCTGTTCGTGTCGACGCCGAGCCGCTTCACGCTGCCGCTCGCGATCGCCGGCTATGTGACGGAGAACGGCATCGACTGGGGCGACCTGATGAGCGCGGGCTTGATGGCGTCGCTGCCCACGCTGGCCGTGGCCGGCTATGTGCAGCGCTACCTGTTGCGCGGGTTCGCGGGCGGGTTGAAGTGACGTGCGGCAACGCCGCGCCCGATTTCACCGTGTCATGCGCAGCTATGCCGCACCACCTGCGTGACCGGCACGACACGCGTGCGCGACGGGCCGTCGAACGTCTGCATCCGGTCGGCGAGCAGGTCGACCGCGGCGTGCGCGAGGCCGCGCGTGTCCTGCCGGAACGTCGTCAGCCGATAGGCGTCGTATTCAGCGGCCGGGATGTCGTCGAAGCCGACCACGCGCAGGTCGTCCGGCACGCGCAACCCGAATTCGCTGCGCGCGGCGTCGATCACGCCAAGTGCGAGCAGGTCGGACGAACAGAACACGCCGTCGGGCAGTTCGCCGGACGCGAACAGTTGCCGTGCGGCGTCGATCCCGCATGCATGCGTGTCGGACGGCGTGTCGAGCACGCGCGTGAGCGTCGCGTCGAATGCGTCACCGCGCCCGATCGCATGCTCGAACGCCGCGGCGCGCGACTGCGCGCTGTAGCTCGCGCCGCGCGGCCCGACGAACGCGAGCCGGCGCGCGCCGGCCCGCACGAGCCGCTGCGCCGCATGAGCGGCGCCTGCCGCGTTGTCGCTGACGACGACATCCGCGCCCGGCAGGTTCGCGTCGCGGTTGATCATCACGACGGGGATCCGGTGTTCGAGATACTGCTGCGCCACCGACAGCGGCGGCGACGCGGACGTCATCACGAGGCCCGCGATCCGGTAGCTGAGCAGTTGCTCGAGCGATTGCCGGACCTGGCGCGGATCTTCCGCGTTGGTCACGAGCGGCGTGAGTGCGCGCTGCCCGAGCGCGGCCATCAGGTCCGTCAGCAGCCGCGCGCGAAACGGATTCTGGAAGCCGGCCGTCACGACGCCGATCATGCTGCTGCGCTGCGTGATCATGTCGCGCGCGATCAGGTTGACCTGATAGCCGAGCGCGCGCGCGGCGACCATTACGCGCTCGCGCGTTTGCGGCGCGATGCTCGCCGTCGGCGAAAACGCGCGCGACACCGCGGAGCGCGATACACCGGCCCGCGCCGCGACGTCCGACGCCGTTACCCACGGTTTTCTTTCCTTGTCATTCATTGAGTCATGATCCGTTCGAGCCACGATACGTGCCCGCCGCCCGCCGACTGGATGTCGGCGCTCGACGATGCGCGGCTGCTGCATACGCTGACCCTACCGGGTAGCCATGACACCTGTGCGTATACGGTCGACGATCGGCTCGTTCGCACGCAGCGCGCGCCGCTCGATGCGCAGCTCGCGCACGGCGTGCGGCTGCTCGACATCCGCTGCCGGCACGTGCGCGATGCGTTCGACATCCATCACGGCGGCGTTGCGCTCGGCATGACGTTCGACGACGTGCTGGCAACCTGCTCGCGCTTTCTCGATGCGCATCCGCGCGAATGCGTCGTGATGTCGGTGAAGGACGAATGGCCGGCGCATGCGTGCACGCGCGGCTTCGATGCGACGTTCGACGCGCATCGCGCGCGCCACCCGCGGCTGCGCTGGCATGCCGGCGGCACGCTGCCCGCGCTCGGCGACGTGCGCGGCGCGGTCGTGCTGCTGCGGCGCTTTCGCAGCGGCCGGCCGCTCGGCATCGACCTGACCGCGTGGCCCGACAACGCGACGTTCACGATCGATCATCCCGACGGCGCGTTCGTGATCCAGGACGAATATCGCGTGCCGGTGGCTGCGTCGATCGGCTGGAAGTGGCGTGCGATCGACGCGCTGCTCACGCACCTGCCGACACCGGAAAGCGGCCGCTGGGCGATCAACTTCTGCAGCGGGACGGGGATGGGCGCGAATCCGTCGACGGTCGCGCATGGCGATGGCAGGGTGCAGGGCATTCATGCGCGGCTGGCCGAACGATTGCACGAGCAGCGCGGCCCGTGTGGCGCGATGCTGCTCGATTTCTGCGATGACGACGATTGGGCGTTGGTGCGCGCGCTGATCGAGTGCAACGACCATGCGCGGGCGCCGGCCGTCTGGCGCAAGGCGTTTCGCTGTTAATGGAGCTTCGCGGTGAAGAACGCGAGCGCCTTTGCGTCGAGCGTTCGGTGAAAAGCGGCGCGATCGAATCCGTTTGCGTCGATGCAAATCCGCGGCGCAATTTGTTTCAATGCGTCGGAACACGGCGCGACAAACGCGAAATGCGCGGTGTTCGGAACGACGTGGAATTCTGGCCGCTGCGGCAGCAAGCCAGCCAGCGCGGGGATCGTTTCCGGCTCCACGCCGTCGCCGCCCGATTCGGATGCCCATAGCTGGATCGGCGCATGTATATCTTTCAGCGTGTCGGCGCTCGGGAATTCGTCGAGCGGGTCGGCGAGCACGTAGGCCTTGATGCGCGGATCGTGCGTCAGCGGCTGGCGTGGCAGGTCATGATCGCGGATTTGCTTGCAGATCAGCCAGGTCGGGTCCGGGCAGGCCACCCGCGCGTGCACGAAATCCGGATTGGCACCGGCCAGCACGAGGCCCGTATAGCCGCCGCGCGAAAAACCGAAGAAGCCGATCCGGGCGGGATCGATTCGAGCGGCGTCGGGCGCGCGGCGGGCCGCCGAGCCGGCGTGCGTCGGCCGGATCCATGCCGCCGAACGTGTCGCGCCGACGATGGAGCGTCTGTTCTTCATCGAGTGCTTGTTGCCTCCAGGGCAAAAGAGCACTCATTCTTCAAACGGTGGAAGAAACGTCCCTAGTCCGGAGCACGTGGATCGCAATTGATCATGCCCTGGTTCATTTCCTGTCGACGCGAATACGTGACTCGTGCATTCTTATGAGTATTCATCCGGCCGGCTTCCCAAAGCTTGAGGGTCGCGAGACTTTTAGTCATCCAGACTTTGACCGAATGAACGATAGTTTCAGCCTATTGAAGCTTCATCACTCGTGGAGGTCAATCATGGTTTTGAAACTTTACCCGGAGCATAAGAAACTTGCGCTGAACAGGGACATTGTTCACCGGGGTGCCGGTACCAAGGGCGTCATGCAATACGGCGTTGTGGTCTTTCACTTGCAACAGGTGTTGAGTCATTTCGCCAGACAAAAAAAATACGACATGTTCTATATCGGCGTCACCAGCAATAAGGAAGCCCGGCTGAAGGATCACCAAGTCAACAAGCCCGATTACACATGGATGGTTCCGGTATACGAGGAAGATGCCATCAATGTGAGTAACGCTTTCGATCTCATGGAACAAGAGGCCATCGATTTTTTCAGGACCGGCTTCACAGACACCAACAGTGGTCAGAAATTGGCATGCGGGAACGGTCCGAGGGGGGCTTCACCGAAGATGTGTCTCTATGTATTGGTCCGCGAAAAGCCAGGATTGAACGGAAAGACCTGAGCGCCCGGTACTACCAGGTTGAGCGACGGCCGTTCTGAACGAACCAGCCCGATCGCCGCGGCTGTCGTCGTGCTGGTGGCATGGCTCGCCGACAATCGACGCTTGAGGAAGCGCCTGCGTGACCGGGGGGAAGATCCGCGCTCACGGAGGTCGTGTTCCCCGTACATCAGGCATGGCCGGATTCCACGGCAACGCCGCGATACCGTATCACCGCGTCGCGATCGCCACCGCCGCACCCGCCATCGCGGCCGCGCTCGTGCGATTCGCGATCCGCTTCGCGCGCGCCGACGTCAGGAAGGCCCGCGCACGCACCGCGAGCAGCGACCAGAAGCAGTCGGCGAGGATCAGCACCGCGAGCATCGTGCCGACGAGTTCGGCCCACGCGAGAACGCCCACGTGCGTCAGATCGACGATGGTCGGCAGCAGCGCAAGATAGAACAGCATGATCTTCGGATTGCCGAGCGTGACCAGCATGCCCGCGACGAACATGCGCCACGGCGACTGGCCGCGCGGCAGGTCGTCCGCGCCCGTCCCGGTCGGTGCGGTCCACATCTTCCACGCGAGGAACAGCAGGTATGCGACGCCGAGCAGCTTCAGCACGATCAGGCCCGTCTCGAACGTGCGTGCGAACGCGGACAGCCCGGCGACCGCGAGCGTGAGCCACAGCGCTTCGCCGAACCACATCGCCGCGAGGAACGGCAACACGTCTCGCACGCCGTTCGTCAGCACGCGCGCGACGAGCGCGGCGACGCTCGGGCCGGGCGTGCCGGCGGTGACGAGCAGGGCGAAGGCGAAGACGGCAAGCGCGGACAACGTCATGACGGACCTCGTGGGCGGGGCATTCGAAACGTATGAAGTTTCGATTATAGTGACGGCCGTTCCAGACTGCCTGCCTGAATTGCCGTCATGACTGCATCGATCCTGATCCGTCCCGCCACGCGGGAAGACGCGGCCGCGATGGCCGCCGTGGAAGTCGCCGCCGCGCAGCGGTTTCGCGAGATCGGCATGACCGACATCGCCGATGGCGAGCCGACCGATACGGCCGACGTGCTCGCACGCATCGACGGCGGCCGCGCGATTGTCGCGGTCGATGCGCAGGGCGCGTGCGTCGGGTTTGCGTTCTACCGGCTGCTCGATGCGCAGCGGCTGTATCTGGAGGAACTGGATGTCGCGCCGTCGCATGCCGGACAGCGGATCGGCGCGCGCCTGATCGAACAGGTGACGGCGCGCGCGGTGCAGCAGGGTATCGCGCAGGTCGTGCTGTCGACGTTCCGCGATGCACCGTGGAATGCGCCGTACTACACGCGCCTCGGTTTCCTGATCATCGACGACGCGTCGCTCGACGATACGCTGCGCGCGGTCCGCGCGCATCACGTCGCGCGCGGGCTCGACGAGACGCAGCGCGTGTTCATGCGCGCGGACGTGCGCGCCTGAACACGTGCTGCCCGGCCGTCAGGCCGCGTCGCTCAGCGCCGGGTAGTCGGTATAGCCCGTTTCGCCTTCCGCGTAGAACGTCTCCGGCACCGGCTTGTTCAGCGATGCGCCGAGTTCGAGGCGGCGCGGCAGGTCGGGGTTCGCGATGAACAGCTTGCCCCATGCGATCGCGTCGGCGCTGCCGCTCGCGAGTGCGGCCTGCGCGGTGTCGGGCGTGAACTGCTCGTTCGCGATCAGCGGGCCGCCGAACGCTTCCTTCAGGCGCGGGCTCAAGTGGTCGCCCGAATACGATTCGCGCGTGAAGATGAACGCGATCTTGCGGCGGCCGAGTTCGCGCGCGACATAGCCGAACGTTGCCGCCGGATCGGAATCGCCCATCGTGTGCGCGTCGCCGCGCGGCGCGAGGTGCACGCCGACACGGCCGGCGCCCCACACGTCGACCGCCGCGTCGACCACTTCGAGCAGCAGGCGCGCGCGGTTCTCGATCGGGCCGCCGTAGGCATCGGTGCGGCGATTGGTGCTGTCCTGCAGGAACTGGTCGAGCAGGTAGCCGTTCGCGCCGTGGATCTCGACGCCGTCGAAGCCGGCCGCCTTCGCGTTTTCGGCACCCTTTCGGTACGCGGCGACGATGCCCGGAATTTCGTCGAGTTCGAGTGCGCGCGGCGTCACGTACGGACGCTGCGGGCGCACGAGGCTCACGTGCCCGCCCGCGGCGATCGCGCTCGGCGCGACCGGCAGGTCGCCGTTCAGGAACACCGGATCGGAGATCCGGCCGACGTGCCAGAGTTGCAGCACGATGCGCCCGCCGGCCGCGTGTACGGCCTGCGTCACCTGCTTCCAGCCTTCGACCTGCTCATCGGACCAGATACCGGGCGTGTCCGCGTAGCCGACGCCCTGCGGCGTGACCGAGGTCGCCTCGGTAATGATCAGGCCGGCCGACGCGCGTTCGGCGTAATAGCGGGCCATCAGTGCGTTCGGCACGCGCGTCGCGCCCGCACGGGAGCGGGTGAGCGGCGCCATCACGATGCGGTTCGGCAGAGTCAGTTCACCGAGGGTAACGGGATCGAACAGCGTGGGCATGGCAAATAACCTCTTCACGAAAGGCGGGCGCGCCGTCGCGTCATGCGCAACGCGGGCCCGCGTGGCCGATACGGCCGGTTGGCTAGAGATCGCGGCGCAAAGCGTCGTGAAATGCGTCGATGACGGCCTCGTTGCGCCGGAAGAACGCCCACTGGCCGATCCGCGTCGACGTCACGAGCCCCGCGCGCTGCAGCGTCGCGAGGTGCGCGGAGACGGTCGACTGCGACAGCCCGCAGCGCGCGTCGATCTGTCCCGCGCAGACGCCGTGATCGTACGGCAGCGTCTGCGCCGGAAAATGCTCGCCCGGCGTTTTCAGCCAGTTGAGAATTTCACGGCGCACAGGGTTGGACAGCGCTTTAAGGATCGCGTCGATGTCGATTTCGGTCGGCATGGATGGAGCAGGTGTTTTCGGTCGGGCAGACGGGTATCGTCGATGGGCGAATCATATATCGTAATTTGACGATATGTTTGAAAACATTGCTAGCTATGGGGTTGATAGCGGTAGGCGTGCAAAAAGATCGTATTCGGGAGGAGCAGGCCGAAATGTAAGACTATGGTGGGCGCTGCCAGCGCCGATTGCGAACGCGTCCGGCAGTCAATCCACGGCCTTGAAAATCCGATTCTTCTCGATCACGACGGCCTTCGCCAGCTTGCCGTTTTCGTCGGCATCAGCGCGCAGGTGCCGTTCGTCGAGCGCGGGGCCCGTATAGCGGCTGCGCGGCCGGATCACCTTGCTCACCCGCAACTGTTCGATGCAGTGAGCCAGCAGCCCGACGCTGCGCGCGATCGAGAACAGCCCGAAGGCTGCGTCGCGCGGCAGTTGAAGTTGCACCGACAGAATCGCAAGCGCGACATCGATGGTCGGCCGCTGGCCGGTGAGTGTCGTCACCGTGCCGATGAAGCGGGCCAGTTCAGGCGGCGGATCGAGTCGCGCGAGCAACGCGGCTGCGCGCGGATCGCCGTCGGGGTAAAGATGATGGCCGAAGCCGGGAATCGGTATGGCGGACTTCAGATGATGATCGACCACGCGTTCGGCGCCGAGCCGCTCCACGTCGTCGAACACCGCACGCACGCGCCCCGATGCATCGCCGTGCAACGGGCCCGACAGCGTCGCGAGCCCCGTCAACAGGCAGCCCGCGAGCGACGCGCCGGTCGATGCGGTGATGCGCGCGGCGAACGCCGAACTCGTGATCTCGTGATCGGCCACCAGTACCATCGCGCGGCGCAGCAGGTCCGCGCCGTGATTGTCCTGGCCCCAGCCCGCCGCGAGCCGCCGATGGGTCCATTGCAGGCCGGCATCGTCGTGCGCACCGAACGCGCGCGACACGATCGCGACGAGCCGGCCCGCTTCGATGTGCAGCGCGCTATCGAGCCGGCCGAGCGTCGAATGGCCGTGGGCCGCCACCGTCGCGAGCATCGTGAACGCGCACTGGCGATCGCGCACGCCGGGCGGCAATGCAATGTCCGGCGCGTCGAACGATACGGGCACGGTCGCATTCCAGAGCAGCGCGGCCGTTTCCTCGAGCGTCGCGCTCTCCGATAGCTGAATGCTGTCACGGCCGCGGTACCACGGGCGGCCCCTGGAAAACGTCGTGATGCCGCTATAAATGCACGGTTCGGCACCGAATATCGTGCTTGCCGCGAGCGCCGAGCGCTTGCGGCCCACCTGCTTCTTGCGGCACAGCGCGATCACGTCCTCGACACGATACAGGCTCTTGCGCGGATCGTCGGGATCCTGTCTGACCGCAATACTGCCGCGGCTCGCATACGCGTAGACGGTCTGCGCCCGCACACCGAGCCGTCGCGCCGCTTCCGTCAGGGTGATCCAGTTCTGCATGGAGATATCGCGGTCGTGATGAGGCGGCCGACGTTCGACCGCTTCGGCCGACTATAGACCGGCTTCAGTTGAATGTCATCTCGACCGGGCGCCGCTCGAGCACCTCGACGAGAATCTCGCCCGGCGCCCGTACAAAACAGCCGCGCACGCCGGCGCGGATTTGCGCGACGGGCTGGACGATCTCCGCTCCGTTGTCGACCAGGTGTGCATATGCGGCATCGAGATCCTCGACCAGCAGGCCGAAGTGATCGATCCCCTGCATGCGGGCGCCGTCGGGTACCGCGGCCGTTCGCGCGTCGGGCAGTGCGGTGATGAACAGGTCGATCGTGCCAATGCGCAGGTCGACACGGCCGGGACGTCGCACGATCTCGGCGTTCAGGCAGCGCGCAAACCACGCAGCGGTGGCCTCGGCGTCGGCCGAACAGAGTTGCAGGTGATCCCATTTGAATTCGATCATGGTCGGGGCTGAGCAAGTAGTAGGAGGGGGCGCGAAGATGGTTGAACTGGGTCAGAGCTCAATGCGCGACAGCTTGCCGAGCAGCAACGAATACGACAGCGTGCCGACGAGACAGATCGCGCCCATCAGGTTCAGCGCCCAGAAGAAGTTGCCGGTGTGCTGCGTCACGTAGCCGATCATCAGTGGCGTGGTGACTGCTGCTATGTTGGCCGCGAGACTCGTGATGCTGCTGGTGAGCCCGACATAGCGTTTCGGTGCGATCTCGCACACGGCGGCCCACGACATCGAGCCAATTCCCTGGGCGAAGAACGCGACAGTCAGGATCGCGATCACCAGCACGTTCGAATGCACGAAGTTGACGAGCACGATCGATGCACCAAGGAAGGTGCCGATCACGAGTGGGGCCTTGCGGGACGACGACATCGACACGCCGCGCCGGATGCAGAGGTCGGACAGGTAGCCGGCGATCAGGATCCCGAGCGTCGCACCGATGAACGGCATCGCCTGGAAGAAGCCGACCTTGATCATCGACATGTGCCGTTCCTCGACCAGGTAGGTCATGAACCAGGTCGTGAAGAACACCAGCAGCGTGTTGTTGCAGAACTTGCCGAGACAGATCGCGAGGATCTGCCGGTAGCCGAGCAGGCGCAGCGCCATGCGCCAATCGAAACGCTCACGCGAGGTCGCGGCGGGGGCCCCTTCGTTGATGTAATGCAGCTCGGCCGCGTTGACGCTGTGATGCCGCGACGGATCGCGATAGAGCCGGTACCAGACGATGCTGAACAGGATGCCGAAGCCGCCGGTTGCAAAGAACACGGCGCGCCAGCCGAACGCCGACGAGATCCAGAGCAGCAACCCGGTGAAGAGGGGCGTGCCGACGTATTGGCCCATCACGTAGACGCTGGTCGCGAAGCCGCGCTCCTGAACCGGGAACCACATCGTCACCGCGCGCGCGTTCGACGGAAAGGCGGGCGCCTCCAGCGCGCCCATTGCAAGGCGCGAGCCGAGCAGCATGTGGTAGCCGTGCGCGAGCCCCTGGGTCAGCGTTGCGAGCGACCAGCCGACCAGCGACAGCGCATACGCAACACGCGAGCCGAGCATGTCGGCGAGCGCGCCTGCGGGCAGCAGCGCGATCGAATACGCGAGGCCGAACACGGCGAACAGTTCGCCCATCTGGACACGCGTGAGTGCGAGATCCTTCGACAGTGCCGGTGCGACGATGCCGAGCGCCGAGCGGTCGACGTAGTTGAGGATGGTCGCCACCAGCAGCATCGACAGCACGCCGTAGCGCACCCTCGATCTTCTTGCGACACTCGCGTGCGAGTCGAGCTCGCGCATGATCGAAACCTGTTCCTCTGCGGCTTTCAATGTCGTCTCCTGATTTGTGGGCCGGCGCATGATTGTTGTGCGCGCCGGCGATCGTCCGGTCAGCCGCGCCCGACAAAGGGCATCGCGCTCGCCATGATCGTCATGTTCAGAATGTTGGCTTCGAGCGGGAGGCTCGCCATCTGCACGATCGCATTCGCAACGTGCGCCACGTCGACGCGCGGCTCTGGCACGACGCGTCCGTCGGCCTGCAGCACGCCGCTGTTCATGCGCTCGGTCAGCGACGTGGCGGCGTTGCCGATGTCGATCTGGCCGCACGCGATGTTGAACGGCCGGCCATCGAGCGCGAGCGAGCGGGTGATGCCGAGGACGGCATGCTTGGTGGCCGTGTAGGCGATCGTGTTCGGGCGCGGAGTGTGCGCCGAGATCGAACCGTTGTTGATGATGCGCCCGCCTTGCGGGGTCTGGCGCTTCATCTGGCGCCACGCGGCGCGTGCGCAGAGGAATACGCCTGTCAGGTTGGTCGCGACCACGTCGTTCCAGAATTCGAGCGAGTAGTCGTCGAGCGGCACGGCGCCCGCGTTGCGGCCGGCGTTGTTGAACAGCACATCGAGGCGGCCGAACTCGCGCTCGATCCGCTCGAAGCTCGCGTCGACCGACGCCTCGTCGGCCACGTCGGTCGGGATCGCCGAGGCCACCCCGCCGGCCTGCTCGATGATTTCCTTCGTCGCCAGCAGCGGCTCGATGCGCCTGCCGAGCAACGCCACGCCGAATCCGGATCGCGCCAGTGCGACGGCCGCTGCCTGGCCGATTCCGGTGCCGGCGCCCGTCACTGCCGCGAATTTTTTCTCTGCCTGCATTTTCACGACCTCGTCTTCAGTCCGTTAAACGTGCAAAAAGCATTGCGCGGCGGTGATTTCCCGGCAATCTTGATTCTTTGAATCAATATCAAGCCGCCCGTCGCGGCGGGGCGCCGTCAGGGTTTTCCTGAGTCGGCGATGACACCGTTCGCGGGGCCGGCACGCGGTTGCGAGTACATGGCGGCGCGAGCGGGCCACTCCCCTAAGCGCCGGCAGCCGACGCCGCACACACGTTGATTGATTCAATCAATATTGACCGGCGGCGAGCGCGCTTCGTAGGCTGTGCTCCGTTTTCCGACCCAAGGACGAGACCATGCCTGACAACAATCGAACCCGCCTGCTGGTTGCGCGACGCGTTCCCGCCGCCGTGGCCGCGCGCGCCGAATCCGAATTCCATGCCTATGTGACGGACGCCGACATGGATGCGCCGTCGGTCGTCGAGTTCTGCAACCGCTACGGGACGCCCGCGGTGCTGATCGGCAAAAAATCGGGGCTGCAGGCCGAGCACATCGCGGCATTGCCGTCGAACGTGAAGATCATCGCGAATGCGAGCGCCGGCTACGACCACATGGATGTGGCCGCCGCACGCGCACGCGGGATCGTGGTCAGCAATGCGCCCGACGCGCTGACCGACTGCACGGCCGATTTCACGATGCTGCTCATTCTTGCCGCATGCCGGCGTGCGTCGGAGTACGAGCGCATCATGCGCGCGGGGTGGGGCAAGTCGTTCGGCATGACCGACATGCTCGGCACGCGGGTGAACGGCAAGACGCTGGGGATCGTCGGCTTCGGGAGGATCGGCCGCGCAGTTGCGCGGCGCGCACATGGCTTCGGGATGCGGATCATCTATACGGACAGGCGGCAGGCGCCGCCGGAAGTCGAAGCGGGTGCGCGCTATTGTGCAGATCTCGACACGCTGCTGCCGCAGTGCGACATTCTCACGCTGCATGTGCCGGGCGGCGGCACGCCATTCATGACGTACCGCGAGTTCGGCTTGTTGCGCGAGGGGGCAGTGTTCGTCAACGCGGCGCGCGGCAGCCTCGTCGACGAGGACGCGCTCTACGATGCGTTGACTTCGCGTCGACTGTTCGGCGCCGGGCTCGACGTCTATCGGAACGAACCCGATATCGATCCGCGCTTCGCCGCGCTCGACAATGTGTTTCTGTCGCCGCACATGGCCAGCGCGACGATCGAGACGCGCGACCAGATGGGCTTCACCGCTCTTGACAACATCGCGGCGGTGCTCGACGGGGGGACGGCGCCCAACGCGCTGTGAAGGGCGTGGTGGTGCAACTTATCCATGCCGGGGCTTCCGATGATCGGCGGCCTCGGCTTCCGTCGCCACGGTGGTCCCCACTACTTTTGGGTGGGGACTACTCTGGCAACTTCCTGTCACATCGTCGAGACGGTGCCGGGGACACGCTTACGGTGCTTCTTCTCCGGTTGGTGGACGTAATCAATCCCGGCTTGCGCTGTCTCGCGCGGACCGCGGGTAACGCAATCAGATGTCACGTGTACGGGGGATGACGACTGCCTGGCCGTGTAATCTGCCGTCCGTGTCGAGAAGTTGCCACAGCGTTGCTTCTTCAATCATGAAGCGCCGGCCAGATTTTGTGATGCGAACCCCTTTGTATCCGGTCTCGTAACCAAGCCGCTGTACGCGTGCGAGGAATTGCTGCCGTTCCTCGCGATTCGGCGCTTCGGCAGAGAGCCGGGACGGGAGTCGGGTGATTTCATCCCAGCCATATTCGAATCGGCATTGTGCGGCCTTGTTGGCATAAGTAAAGACTGGATCGGGGGCGGTGTTGTGTGCAAGCACTGCGAACGGGGCGCACTCATAGAGCCACTCGGTTGCGTCATTCTCGGGAATGGTTGCCGGCACGAGCGGGCGACCGATCAGTCGAGCGTGGCTGTCGGCAAGCAACTGATAGAAGGCTGGATTGCGAAAGAGCGGAATCATCTGGCACATCACACCCGGAAATATCGGAAGCCGTTACGATACAGCAGCTTCATGCGACGCTGCGCATCGTGCCGGATCACGCGGGTACGCCATTCCGAACATGGCAGCCGGGAGCGACGCGCTGAACCTGAGTGCGAGAGGCAGCGCGCCGATGCGATACAGGTATTCGGTGCTCGCAAGCATGAGTGTGCGGGCCGTCACCGAATCTCCCGGATCATTTGAAAACGCCCGGATGAAGATACTGCCCAAGCTTTCCGTTTCACTGAATCGACCTGCCTGAGGTGATGCAAGGCGCAACCCGCACATGCTCGCGTATGTCTTGCACGGCCGCTTCTGCGGCCTGGACGCCGGAGAAAATTGCCGTGGGTACGCCATACCCCGGGAACGTCGTTTGTCCTCCGAGATAGAGGCCGCGCAGCCCTGTCCGATGCGGAAAGAACTTGTCAGGCGTGGTGCCTGGCGCGATGCCGTAGAGCGCTCCCTCGTATAGGTGCCGTCCGCGCGCGAAATCCCGCGGATCCGATACGCGGACGTCTTCCAGGCAAAGGCCGGGGAGATGGGCCTGTATCGCGTCGAGATAGTTGCCGACCACGGCCTGCGTCATCGCGCTCGTCCAATTCGATGCGGAATGGATTCCCGTTGCTGGCGCATACAGTTCCAATACTGCCTTGCCGTTTGGCGCAAGCCCTGACAGCACCTGTGACGGACAGGTGTAGGCGAGCCAGCGAGGAACCCCGGGCGTCGATACATGCATGGCCGCCTGTTGCGGCATCGGGGGAACATGATTGGTAACGAAGGCGCGTGGCAGCACGGCACCGGAGCAGCCGATCTGGATTGAAATCGCGCGATGCGAGAGCGGTGCCGCTCGAGCCTTGTGCGCTAGCCGCCGAGGTAAGGCGTGGGCGGGCAACAGGTGGCGGACCACTTCGAAACCCGAACACGTCGCCACGACGCAATCGGTCGGGATGCGTTCGCCGTCGGCAAGGGCGATGCCCCGAGCGGCTCCGTTCTCCACGAGGATTTCGCGTACATGGGCACCGAACCTGATCGGCACCGACCGTCTGGACAGTTCGCGCGCCATGACGGAGCTGATGGCGCCCATGCCTGCGCGAGGCAAATGGAAGCCTTCCTCCAGCATGGCCAGCAAGCCAATGATCTGCGTTGCCGGAAGGCGATCGGGTGGTTGCCCGGTGTAGAGCAGTGTCGATGCGACAGCCGCCTGCAGGTCCGCATCGGCGAAGTGCGACGCGATCAGGCGGCTGACATGCCCATTCATGCGGGGCAGGTAACGCCACAGTTTGCTTAACGTCCGTAGAAGCGACGGCTCCTGCGGCAGAACTTCATCAACCAGCGTGCGGTAGATGGGGCTCCATTGCTGTTGGAGCCTGCCAAGGCCGTCACGCAGTTGCCGTGTCCGTGAATCCTCCCTGTCGCCTTCCACATACGACGTGCCGGCACTGGATAGATGAACGGCCGTTCCATTCTCCAAATGCGTAACGTGAGGCCGTTCGATGGCCACCATCGGAACCTCGCGATCGAAGTCGAGACCAAGGCGCCGGAACGACGCGCGAATGAGCGAGGGCACCGCTACATACATCGCGCCGTTATTGAATGTGAAACCGTTTACCGTCGTGGTGGAGCAGCAGCCGCCGACCTCGTCCGAGGACTCCAGTACGACGACGGGTCTGTCATTGCGTGCCAGCGTCAGCGCGGCGGCCAGGCCGGCCAGGCCCGCGCCGATCACGACGACGGGTTGCTCGCCATTGCTCGTCATACTATCCTCCATGATTTGCACGATGAGCAATATTGCGTGTCGTGCATGAAAGGTGAAATCGCGGCAAGCATCGAACGCCGTCGAACGAGACTTGCCGCCACAGGGCGGAGATCGACGCTTGGCTCGCCGCGTCGAGAGGGCGGTCAAGGATGCAATGGTTCGCCATCGGTCGGGAACGTATGCCGGGCGTGCCAGCCGCCATCCTTCCGAATCAGCCGGACCGAGTTGAGGCCCAGTGGATCAGGCGCAACCCCCCGCATGCGCGACCACAGTTCAACCCAGGCGGGCTCACAGGTAACGGTCGCCACATAAGGATCGTCCGGCCCGTTGGGGAACCAGGTGCGCAGTGATTCTTTCCAGATGCGTTGCTTCAGCGCAGTCTCCGCGGAAACTGTCGGGACGGTCCCGATCGTGACGTATCCCCGGTCAGCCATGCTGAGAAAGGACAGACTGATCGTCTTCCCCTGGCGAATCTCCGACGCTTTGCGCGTTCTCGAGTCGGTCATGAAACGAATCGTGAGGTCCTTCCCGATCTCCAGAACCTCGACGACTCTGGAGTTGATCTGACCGGACGCGTCGTTCGAAGATACAAAACAGAAGGCGCAATGACTGACGATTTCAGTTGCTTGTTGAAAGAGTTGGCTTGCATTCATGATGATGTGCGACAGCGTTTCAGGGAGCCCCCGAAAACCGGGAAACTCGGCGGAAAAAGGTCAGGTGGCGCATGTTCATGCACCTCGATTTCGACACGTCGCCAGTTCTCGACGTCGCTTTCACGACAGCGATCTACCGGCGACAGTATCCCGATGCCCGCCTCCATGGCGGTAAGGTACGTTGCGACGTGCAGGCCTGTGCCAAGAGCGAACACTGCAACCATGATCCAGCTCGAACGCGTTCCGGCAAACAGGACGGGTTGCGCGACCGTCCTCAGCAACCAGAATCCGCTTCCCGCCAGCGCAAGCGGCCCCAGGATCTGCGCTGCAACCAAGCCGAGCGACACTTCATAGACGAAGAGCACGTAACTCAACATCACGTTGAGTGTCTGGGTAATGCTCTGATTGAGCCTCCCGCAGTTCCCGAGTGACTGTGGCCACTTGAGCCAACGCCAGAAGGTCAAATGGAACAATACGAAGCCGAGGTCGTATATGACACTGAGTGAGGTCGATAGCGCTGGATGCACTGAAGTGGCTCCAATGGTGAGCCCTGGACATTGAATGTTCCGCATGAAGTCAGGCCTGCCGTAGATTTCGACTCGCCCGGCAGGTAACGCGATTTAATGCACTACATGCAACTGTATACGTCGTGCATTATTTTGACAACATGCATCGAAGGTGCCCGCTTGATGTTCCGTGCACGCTGCAATCCGGGGTTGCGAATCGCGCCGCTGCTTCTTCATTGCCCGAGCTGCGCGCAGCTTGTCGAGCGCTTTCGGGTCGTCGCGCGGCGGGCCGCTCGTTCCGACGGCTGCCGCCCGGTAGCGGCTGCGCCGGCATCGGTGCGGTGATCGCCGGTGTGCGTTCGGCACGGCGTTCGCAGTAGCGGCCGCGCTGAACCGGCCGACTGAACCGCTTTCCCCAACGGATCGGCAGCGCGCGACGGATTCTGCGACCATCGCCGTTAAAGTCATATCCGCAATCAGGTCCGTCACCATGTCACTCATTTCCGTCGCCTTTGCAAGAATCCGGCTCTCTCGCGTGCTGCCGGCCGCCCGAACCCTGTCGTGCGCGATTCCGCTCGCGGCAGCCGGTGCCGCAATCGGCGTGCTGGGCGGCGCGTGTCCGGCCGATGCCGCCACGCAGCGCGAACGTCTCGAGGCCCCGGTCAAGGCCGTGGCCGACCAGCGCGTGGCCGTCGATACGCCGCTGGGCAGCGCGGTGCTGCCCGTCTATGCCGATCATCCGCTCGACACGGCCGCGCCCGACGTCACGCGCGTCTTCATCGTGATTCACGGCACGCTGCGCAATGCCGACGCGTACTATGCGTCGGGGCTCAAGGTCGTCGAGAAGGCCGGCGCGGCCGGGCAGGGCACAATGGTCGTCGCCCCGCAGTTCCTGACGCGCGCCGATACGCGCGCGTTCTCGCTGCCCGCGCAGACGCTGGCCTGGACCCAGGAAGGATGGAAGGGCGGCGAACCGGCGCGCCAGCCGGGCCCGGTCAGTTCGTTCGCCGCGCTCGATGCGTTGCTCGCGCATTTCGCCGATCGCAGCCTGTACCCCGCGCTGTCGACCGTGGTCGTGATCGGTCATTCGGCCGGCGCGCAATTGCTGCAGCGCTACGCGGTGACCGGGCACGAAGGCGATGCGCTGGTGCAGGCCGGCATCGCCGTGCGCTATGTGGTCGCGAACCCGTCGAGCTACCTGTATTTCGACGACGAACGACCGGACGCCCAGGCAATCGCGGGCGGCGCCTGCCCGCGCGCGACGCAATGGAAATACGGGCTGAAGTCGGCGCCGCCTTACGTCGCGTCGCAGGACGTGCGCGAACTCGAAACGCGCTACGTCGCGCGCCATGTCGTGTACCTGCTCGGGCAGGCCGACACGAACCCGTATACGCATTTCATCGACCGCTCGTGCGCGGCGATGGCGCAAGGCCCCTACCGGCTCGCGCGCGGGCTCGCGTATTTCGATTACCTGAAGAAGCGACACCCGGACGATCTCGCGCAGCAGGTCGTCGAAGTGCCGGGCGTCGGGCACGACAATCTCGGCATGTTCACGTCCGCTTGCGGGCTGGCCGTGCTGTTCGGCCAGGCGTTGCCGCAATCGTGTCCGGTCGTCGCCGGCACGGCGCCGGTCGTGCGCGCGGCGGGGCAGTGAGCGCGCGTGCGATAGGCGCGGCGACAATGGATCGATCAGGAAAATGCAGGAATCGACAAGATAAATTCATTTCCCAAGCTGGGGCTCACGGTTCAGGATGACGGCGTTGCCAGGAGCGCTCCATGAACATCACGATCCTCGACGATTACTTCGACACGCTCCGCACGCTGCAGAGCTTTCGCAAGTTGGACTGTCACGCGGTCACGATCTGGAACGGTCACGAGCCGGGCGTCGACGCGCTGGCTGAACGCCTGCGCGAAACGGCGACGATCGAGCCGTTGATCCTCGACCTGCTCGAATGGATCGGGCCACGTGCGCGGCCTTATGACGAGGTGATCGACGCATGGCGCACGTCGTGCCCGCGCCTGCCGGTGTGGGAGGAAGCCTGCGCGCGCGGCTATGTGGTCCGGCACCATGGACCCGGTGGCATCGCGGAGGTCAACGTGAGCGATGCCGGCCGCGCCCACCTCCGGGCCGCGCGCACCTGATCGCGCCGAGGCGATCGACATGCGGTTGCGACGCCGCACGTCATGCCGTTTTTTCCCCAACCGGCGGCGCGTCCGGATCGAATACCGTCAATCCTTCCGTCGGGTCCATCGGCAGGTCCCATGGACGGGCGGCGATGGCCCGTCTCGCAGCGTCGTAGCCGGCCTGCCGGCGCGCCGCGATGCCGGCCGGCGTGAAATCGATGTCCTTCAACTGATTGTCGCCGTCGAGTCGCGGTGCCGCGAGCTTGATCAGGTGCATCGTGGTTTCGCACCCCCACGCGGCGAGCCGGCGCACGGCCGGCGACGCGCGTTCGGCTTCCGGCACGTGCCGGACCAGTTCGCGGATCACGTGGCGCAGCCGGTGGATCTGCTGCTGGCGCGCGATGTGGCTGTCGGTGCGGCTCGCGTACTGGATGTCCTTCTGCCGTTCCGACACCTGCCAGATGCTCTCGGGCTCGGGGCCGGCCGGATTCCACATCTGCACCGAGAAGATGATCGAGCTCCGGCGCGGATTGTCGTCGAGCACGACCTCGACCGGCGTATTCGAATACACGCCGCCGTCCCAGTACGGCTCGCCGTCGATCCGTATCGCCGGGAACGCGGGCGGCAGCGCGCCCGAGCTCATGATGTGGTCGATTCCCAGGTGCGTGTCGCGCGAATCGAAATAGCGCATCGTGCCCGTGCACGCATTGACCGCGCTGACGGTCAGGCGCGGGCGGCCCGCGTTCAGCAGGCCGGGATCGATCAGCGACGCGAGCGTGTCGCGCAGCGGCGCGATCCGGTAGTACGACGCGCGATCGACGCCGAGGCGGACCATCGGGCCGAGCCACGATGCCGGATTGGGCTGGAAGAATCCCGCGATGCCACCGCCGATGATCGTCAGCTCGGCCAGCATCTTGTCCCAGCCGGGCAGCAGCGCGGGCACGTCGAAGCGGGTCCGTTCGGTCACGCGCTGCCAGAACGTCAGCATCTTCTCGTAGCGCCGCTCCGGCGGATTCCCGGCGATCAGCGCGGCGTTGATCGCGCCGATCGACGTGCCGACCACCCAGTCGGGCCGGATGCCGGCTTCGTCCATCGCCTGGAAGACGCCGAGCTGGTACGCACCCAGTGCGCCGCCGCCCTGAAGCACGAGCACGACTTGCCCGGGGAGATCCATTCGTGCCGGCTGGCTCGCGGTCATGGCTTGCCTCGCTGCGTGTGACGGTGGGTCGGATCCGAACAGTTCGATTCAGTGTAGGCGATCGGCGGCGGGGGATCGACATTGCCACGCGCATCGGCAGGCATGCGCCGCCGTACGGAGGGCGTCACGCGTCCGGGTACGGTGTGCCGTCCTTGTGCAGGAACCGGCCGTCGCTGCTCGGGCTCATCATGTCGATGTCGGGGCAGGTGATCACGTCGTCCGGCGAGCGCGAGCCCACCTCGAGATAGACGGCGACCGCGTTCGACCGGTTGACGAGGTGATGGCCGTTGCCGGAGCCTTTCGGAAACGCCGCGCAGTCGCCCGCGCGCAGCACGGTCTCGCCGCCGTCCTCGATCATCACGAGTTCGCCTTCGAGTACGTACACGAATTCGTCTTCGTCGGAATGCCAGTGGCGCTGGCTCGACCAGCCGCCCGGCGGCACGCGCATCAGGTTGACGCCGAAATCGCGCAACCCGCCTGCGTCGCCGAGGCGCTGGCGGATGCGCTGCGCGCACGGCGCGTCGAACGGCCGCGGATAGCCGCTGCCGCGGCGTTCGGGCACGGTGCGGAGGTCGATCCTGGGCATGGGCGGCTCCGTTTGCCACGCGGGCGAATGGGACGGTGACCATTGTAGGCGGCCGCCGCCCGCAGTTCGTCCGCGTGTTTCGTGGCGGACCGCTTCATTCGACGGTGATCGTCTCCTTCATGTATGGATGAATCCCGCAGAACACCTTGTAGACGCCCGGCTTGTCGAAGCGGAACGAGTACGTCTCGTCCTGGTCGAGCGCTTTCGAATGAAAGATGCCGGCGTCGTTGACGACGGTGTGCGGCTCCGCATCGAGGTTCTTCCACGTGATCGTCGTGCCGGCCTTGATCGTGGTCGACATCGGCGAAAACATGAAGTTGCGGATCGTGACCAGCGGGCCGTCCGGGCCCTGCGCGAACGCGGCGAGCGGCATGCCGGCGGCGGCCGCGCACAGGATCAGCGCCGCGATGATTTTTGGTTGCTTGAAGCGGGTCATGTCGGTCTCCTTATGTCTATCAGGCCAACGTCGCGTCGTGCAGCGCCGACGCGGCCGGGTGGCCGGCGAACTCCACAGTCGTCACGCCGAGCATCTTCGGCAACTGGTCGCGCGGCACCGTGAGCGGCACGGGGCCCGGGCCGTTGCCGGCCGTCGGCTGCGGGAACGCGGTGGAACGCGCCGTGTGGAACGTCACGTTGCCCTCGACCTTCGACACGATCTGGTGGATGTGCCCGTTCAGCACGGTGACCGAGCCGAAGCGGCGCAGTAGCGCCATCGTCTGCGGCGCATCGCCGGTGCCCCAGCCCCACGGCTCGTAGATGGTCCACATCGGCATGTGCGAGAACACGACGATCGGCGTGCTCGACGAGCGGCCCTTCAGATCCTGCGCGAGCCACGCGAGCTGGTCGTCGCCGAAGCTGCCGAGCCCGTTCGGCTTGAAATGCATCACGTTGACGAGGCCGATGAAGTGCACGCCCGCATGATCGAAGCTGTAATAGCCGCGGTTGTCCGACGCCTTGCCGAACCGGCCGAAATATTCGGCGCCCGAACCGTCGGTGACGTCGTGCTCGCCGGGCACCGTATGCAGTTCCGACACGCGCAGCGCGGACAGCAGTTGCGACGCGTGGTCGAATTCCTCCGGCTTGGACAGGTGCGTGATGTCGCCGGTATGGATGGTCAGCGCGGGCATCGCCGGCATCCCGTTGACGAGTTCGATCGTCTGCCGCAGCGTGGCCGACACGTCGGGGTTGGCATCCTTGTTGAAGCCGATGTGCGTGTCGCTGATCTGCACGAACAGCGGCCGGCCCGCGTCGGCCGGGCGTGCGTCGCCGGTTTGCGCGAGCGCGAGGTCGAACGGCGTCAGGATGCCGCCCGACAGCGTAAACAGCGTGCCGAGGCCGCCGAAGGCCATGCATTGCAGGGCCTTGCGGCGCGACGGGCGGGTGGGATTCGATGAAGACATGGGAGCCTCGCAATCGTATGACGAAACGGGACGGCCGGATCGTCCTGGAATAAACCGGCGCCTTCGTGTGCCATACCGGCGCAGCGACGGCTTTATTCCCGCGATGCGTGAATTCGGTCACCGGTGCCGTCGGACGCGCAAGGCGGCCGTCGGGATGCCGAACGATGACTTGTTAATGTCCTGTAATCGATACGTCACATTTGCGTCATGGCCGCCCGATAGCCTGCGACACCGAGTCACCTCTCCGGAGCCCCCTTCATGCCGAATCTCGCGGCAACGGAAACCAGCGGCGCGGCCAGCCAGCGCACCCGTACCCTCAGCTTCGCGCTGTTTTTTCTGATCATTGCCTGCGGCATCGTCTATATCGCGATTCACCCGAGCGCCGACCTCGGCCCGGTCAGGGAAAGTTCGGTCCTGCCGTTCGTGCTGCCGATCGCGCTCGGCCTCGGCACGATGGTCGGCTGGAAGCGGATCGTCGTGACGGTCGGTGAGAAGGTCGGCAAGTCGCACCTCACGTACGGGCTGCCGGTATCGACGACGCACGTGCTCGCGTCGGGCGTGGCCGGCACGATGACGGCGAGCGGCGCGGGCCTGCGCCCGGGCACGATGCGCAACCTCGTGCTCGCGCGGGTGCTGACGCTGCCCGCGTCGATCGCGCTGTCGGCAGTCCTGTACCGGGCGCTGCACGGGCTGTTCTGACCGGCGTTGGCCGACGCAACCTCCGGCCGCGCGGCACGCGGCCGGTCCCATCGAATTTCAATCCGACACAAGACGCTACCGATGGATATCAGTTTCGATCCGAACCGCACCGCGCACGCCTCGGCGTGGCGCGTGCTCCCCAACCGCTGGGATGCCGTCGCGTTTCCGCTGATCATCTGCCTGCTGGCGATGGCGATCGTCGGCTTCCATCAGACGATGGCGCCGATCGGCGTGCTGCAGACGCAGAAGATCTCGCTCGATCCGTCGAACCTGCCCGAATACGCGCTGCGCACCACGCTGCGGATGCTTGCCGCGATGGTCGCGTCGCTCGTGTTCACGCTCGTCTACGGCACGCTCGCCGCGAAAAGCCGCCGTGCGGGCATGGTGCTGATCCCGATCCTCGACATCCTGCAGTCGGTGCCGGTGCTCGGCTATATCTCGTTCACGGTCACGTTCTTCCTCGCGCTGTTCCCGGGCCGCGTGCTCGGCGCCGAACTCGCGGCGATCTTCGCGATCTTCACGAGCCAGGCATGGAACATGACGTTCAGCTTCTACCAGTCGCTGCGCACGGTGCCGCGCGACCTGAGCGAAGTGTCGCGCGGCTTTCACCTGACGCCGTGGCAGCGCTTCTGGAAGCTCGAGGTGCCGTTCTCGATGCCGGGCCTGATCTGGAACATGATGATGTCGATGTCGGGCGGCTGGTTCTTCGTCGTCGCGTCGGAGGCGATCACCGTCGGCAACCAGACGATCACGCTGCCGGGGATCGGCGCGTATCTCGCGCAGGCGATCTCGGCGAAGAATATCGGCGCGGTCGGCTGGGTGATCGTCGCGATGTCGGTCGTGATCCTGGCGTACGACCAGTTCCTGTTCCGCCCGCTCGTCGCGTGGGCCGACAAGTTCCGCATGGAGAACACCGCGTCGGGCGATGCGCCGCAATCGTGGCTGCTCGACATGATGCGCCGCACGCACCTGATTCATCAGTTGCTCGTGCCGGCTGGCTGGCTGCTGTCGCAGGCCGCGCGGATTCCGCTGCGCGTGCCGTCGCTGAAGGGTACGCGCACGCGCGGCGCGTCGGCGCGCGGCTCGTCGCGCATCGGCGACATCGTGTGGGGCGTGTTCGTGGTCGTGCTGACGCTGTACGTCGCGTGGCGCGTCGTCAGCTTCGTCGCGACCGGTGTGACGATGGGTGAGGTCGGGCACGTGCTCGTGCTCGGGCTCATCACGCTGCTGCGCGTGATGGTGCTGATCGCGATCGCGTCGGTGATCTGGGTGCCGCTCGGCGTGCTGATCGGGCTGCGCCCCGCGCTGGCCGAGAAGATCCAGCCGCTCGCGCAGTTCCTTGCCGCGTTCCCGGCGAACCTGCTGTTCCCGGTGTTCGTGATCTTGATTGTCCACTTCCACCTGAATGCCGACATCTGGCTGTCGCCTCTGATCGTGCTCGGCACGCAGTGGTACATCCTGTTCAACGTGATCGCCGGCGCGATGTCCTATCCGAACGACTACAAGGAAGCGACGAAGAATTTCCGCATCCGCGGCTGGCAGTGGTGGCGGCAGGCGGTCCTGCCCGGCATCTTTCCGTACTACGTGACCGGCGCGATCACCGCGTCGGGCGGCGCGTGGAACGCGAGCATCGTGTCCGAGTTCGTGCAGTGGGGCGACACGAAGGTCGTCGCGCACGGCCTCGGCGCATACATCGCGCAGATGACTGCCGCCGGCGATTTCCCGAAGATCATCCTGGGCATCGCGGTGATGTCCCTGTTCGTTACCTTGTTCAACCGTCTGCTGTGGCGTCCGATGTACGCCTATGCGGAATCCCGGCTCCGTCTCGATTGAGAGTAAGCGCGATGCAAAATTCGACCGTTATCAACGCCCCTGTCAAGACATCCCAGCCGCTGCAGCCGCCGCGCCTCGGCGAAGAAATCCTGCGCGTCGAGCATGTGAACCGCGGCTTCAACAAGTCGCAAGGCGAACTGCTCGTGCTCGACGACGCGAACCTGTCGCTGCGCGAAGGCGAGATCGTCGGGCTGCTTGGCCGCTCCGGCTCGGGCAAGTCGACGCTGCTGCGAATCATCGCCGGGCTGATCGAGCCGACCGGCGGTGAAGTGACCTACCTCGGCCAGCCGCTGCGCGGTCCGGCCGAAGGCGTCGCGATGGTGTTCCAGACCTTCGCGCTGTTCCCGTGGCTCACCGTGCTGCAGAACGTGGAGGCCGGTCTCGAGGCGCTCGGCGTCGGCGCGCGCGAGCGGCGCGAGCGCGCGCTGGCCGCGATCGACCTGATCGGTCTCGACGGTTTCGAGAACGCGTACCCGCGTGAGCTGTCGGGCGGCATGCGCCAGCGCGTGGGCTTTGCGCGCGCGCTCGTCGTCGATCCGACGATCCTGCTGATGGACGAGCCGTTCTCCGCGCTCGACGTGCTGACGGCCGAGACGCTGCGTACCGATCTGCTCGACCTGTGGACGCAGGGCCGGATGCCGATCAAGTCGGTGCTGATCGTCACGCACAACATCGAGGAAGCCGTGTTCATGTGCGACCGGATCCTCGTGCTGTCGTCGAATCCGGGCCGCGTGATCGCCGAGATCAAGGTGCCGTTCAAGCACCCGCGCAACCGGCTCGACACCGATTTCCGCAAGCTCGTCGACGACATCTACGCGAAGATGACGGCCCGTCAGACCGGCGAGGCGACGAAGAAGGGGCTCGAGCTCGGCAGCTGGCTGCCGCAGGTGTCGACCAACCTGATGGCCGGCCTGATCGAAACGCTCGCGATGGCGCCGTACCACGGCCGCGCGGACATGCCGGAAATCGCGCGCACGCTGCATCTGGAAGTCGACGAACTGTTTCCGATCGCCGAAGTGCTGCAGTACCTCGGTTTCGCGGACGTGCGGGAAGGCGACGTATTTCTGACGCCGCCCGCGCGCGTGTTCGCGGAATTCGGCACGCAGGAGCGCAAGCTGATGTTCGCGGATCACCTGCTGAAGCACGTGCCGCTCGCCGCACGGATCAGAAAGGTGCTGAACGAGCGTCCGGGCCATCGGGCGCCGCGTGTGCGCTTCGAGCAGGAGTTGGAGGATTTCCTGTCGGACGAAGCGGCCGAGGAAACGCTCGACGCGGTGATCGACTGGGGGCGTTACGGCGAAGTCTTTTCGTATAACGACAAGACCGAGGTGTTCAGTCTCGAGGATGTCGAGAGCTGACGCCCGCACCCGAATGGCGAGCGATCGTCATTCGGGCAAATCGCGCTGGTTGGCGTCCAGATCGATCCCCCCGGTATTGAGATGCTCGATCTTTTCCATCCGCTGCCGCGCCAGCTCCGGCAGCCGGTTCGTCACGCCGATCACGAGCGCTTCCGCGAGCGCCAGCGCCGGCACATTGGTCTGCAGCATCGCGAACGGGCGCCCGTGGATCCGCAGCACGATCTCCGCGAACTTGCCGATCGGCGACATCCCTTCGTCGGTGATCAGCAGGATCCGCGTGCCGAGCCGGTGCGCGGCCTGCGCGAAGCGGATGCTGTCCTTCTGGTAGCGGCGAAAGTCGAAGATGACGAGCACGTCGTTGCGCCCCATGTCGGTCAGTGCGACCGATGCGAGATTCACGTTCGGTTCGACGTACTGCACGTGCGGGCGCGCATAGGCCAGCGTGAACGAAAACAGCGACGCGAGCGGCGCCGTGTAGCGCCCGCCGCCGCAGAAAATGCGGACGTCCGGATCGGCCAGCAACGCCACGGCTGCGTCGAACGCGGCCGCGTCGAGCCCTTCGATCGTGGCCGCGAGCGATTCTGACAGCCGCTGGAAAATCGCCGAATGGCTGTCGCGCAGGCCCGTTTCCGAATGGAACGCATCCATTCGCGCGAGCGGCGAATTCATCGCCGTGTCGATCTCGTCGTACAGCGCCTGCTGGAACGACGAGTAATTCGGAAAGCCGATCCGGCCGACAAAGCGGAACACGGTCGGATCGCTGACTTCAGCCTGCTTCGCGAAGCTCGCGATCGGCCCGAGGCCGAGGCTCGGATAGCGATCCAGCAACGCGTGCGCAACCTTTTGTTCCGACGGCGTGAAGCTATCCATCTGGGATAACAGCAACGCCCTGATGCTCGTCCCCATCGGGCACTCCAGCTCTCTTATCTGAATGACAAACGGCAGACGTGCGTCTGCCGGGACTCCACGCATGTTAGCCGATCGACGTGCGGCGGGACGCGCGCGGGCCGAAATTAGAGGGACGTATCACTCGGCCAGGCGGTCCGTTCATCGATGTAATGAAATGAACATTTCCCCGGAAGCGTTTTCGCTCGCATTCGCTACAAAATTCAGTAGTAACCCTAGGTTTTGGCGAAAAAAAGCGAGTGCTATGATCGCGGCCTCGCCGGAATGTACCGTTCATTACATGCCGGATCGGCAGCGTTGGCACGTGATGGCGCGGCGGCGCATCCCGGCATGGGCCGGTTATTTGTCTGGAGGATTCATGAGGCGGCTCGTCGTACTCACCCTGTTGTCGGCTTTGAGCGTGTGCGCGTTCGCCGCTTCGGACCCCGCGGTTGAAGCGAAGAACGGCATGGTCGTGTCGTCGCAGCACTTCGCATCGCAGATCGGCGTCGACATCCTGAAGCATGGCGGCAACGCGGTGGACGCGGCGGTGGCGGTCGGTTATGCGCAGGCGGTGACCAATCCGTGCTGCGGCAACATCGGCGGCGGCGGCTTCATGACCGTGCACCTGGCCGACGGCCGCGATCGCTTCATCAATTTCCGCGAGACCGCGCCGGCCGCGGCCACGGCGAACATGTATCTCGACGCGTCGGGCAACGTGCGCCAGGGCGAAAGCCTGTACGGCTATCGCGCCGTCGGCGTGCCGGGCACGGTCGCCGGCCTCGATCTCGCGCAGCGCAAATACGGCAAGCTGACGCGCAAGCAGGTGATGGCACCCGCGATCCGACTCGCGCGCGACGGCTTCATCCTGACGCGCGGCGATACGGACATCCTCGACACGACGATCGACCGCTTCAAGAAGGACCCGGATGCGGCGCGCATCTTCCTGCGGCCCGACGGCACGCCGCTGCAGCCGGGCGACCGCCTGGTGCAGAAGGATCTGGCCCGTACGCTGGAGCGGATCGCGGCGCAGGGGCCCGACGCGTTCTATCACGGCGAGATTCCGAAGATCGTCGAGGCGGCGTCGAAGCAGGCGGGCGGCCTGATCACGGCGGCCGATTTCGCGTCCTACCGGGCCGACGACATGGCCCCGCTGAAGTGCACGTACCGCGGCTACGAGTTCGTGTCGGCGCCGCCGCCGAGTTCGGGCGGCGTGACGATGTGCGAGACGCTGAACATCCTCGAAGGGTATGACCTGCGCAAGCTGGGCTATCACTCCGCGGCGTCGGTCCACTACATGACCGAAGCGATGCGGCACGCGTACGAGGATCGCAACACGCTGCTTGGCGATCCGAACTTCATCGACAATCCGGTCGCGAAGCTGACGAGCAAGGAATACGCGGCGCAAATCCGCAAGAGCATCCATGCCGACACGGCGACGCCGTCGGTCGACGTGCAGCCCGGCGTCGGCGTGCACGAGAAGCCGGAGACGACGCATTACTCGATCGTCGACCACGACGGCAATGCGGTATCGACGACCTATACGGTCAACGGCCGCTTCGGCGCCGTGGTCATCGCGCCGGGTACGGGCTTCTTCCTGAACGACGAGATGGACGACTTCACCACGAAGGTCGGCGCGCAGAACCTGTTCGGCCTCGTGCAGGGCACGCGCAACTCGATCGCGCCGGGCAAGCGCCCGCTGTCGTCGATGGCGCCGACCATCGTGACGAAGGACGGCAAGGTGTTCATGGTGGTCGGCTCGCCGGGCGGGTCGCGCATCATCACGATCACGCTGCAGACCGTGCTGAACGTGATTGACTACGGGATGACGCCGCAGGACGCGGTCGCCGCGCCGCGCATCCATCATCAGTGGCTGCCCGACGAGGTCTATTACGAAACCTACGGCCTGTCGCCCGACACGCTCGCGATCCTGCGCAACATGGGCTACAAGATGGTCGAGCAGACGCCGTGGGGCGCGGCCGAGCTGATCATGGTCGGCCTGCCGGGCACCGAAGCGGCGAGCCGCCAGAGTTCCGGGAACGATTCGTCCGTGTCCGGCAACGTGCGTGTCGGCTTCATCTACGGCTACAACGATCCGCGTCGTCCGGCCGGATCGGCGATCGGCTACTGACCCGATCGCATCATGCTGAACCGCCGCCGCCGCCCGCATTCGCGTTTCCGCGAAGGCCGCGAAGGCCGCGACGGCGGCAGCGCGTCCGTTCGCGGACATCCGCAAGCACGATCGGCGCCTGTGCGTGGCATTGCGCGTACGACCGGCTTGCCACACACGTGCCCTGACACGCACCTTTCATCCGTCAACCCCTTCACCGTGCGACGAATCCCGTTATGAACAAACGAATGTCTGCGGCAGGCTGGATCCTGCTCGCGATGGCGGCCGGCATCTTCATCGGCTACCTGATCTTCACGCAGCTTCCCGACAAGCAGTCGGCCGCGGAAATCGCCGGCTACATCTCGCTCGTGTCCGATGTGTTCCTGCGGCTGATCAAGATGGTGATCGGCCCGCTGGTGTTCTCGACGCTCGTCGTCGGCATTGCGCACATGGGCGATGCGTCGTCCGTCGGGCGCGTGTTCGTGAAGGCGCTCGGCTGGTTCGTCACCGCGTCGCTGATCTCGCTGCTGCTCGGGCTGCTGATGGCGAACCTGCTGCGGCCCGGCGAGAACCTCGGCCTGCCGCTGCCGGACATCGGCGCGTCCGCGCATCTCGCGACGTCCAAGTTCACGCTGAAGGATTTCGTCGGCCACATGGTGCCGAAGTCGTTCGCCGAGGCGATGGCGAACAACGAGATCCTGCAGATCGTCGTGTTCTCGCTGTTCTTCGGCGTTGCGCTGGCGGCGCTCGGCGAGCGCGGCAAGATCCTCGTCGCCGCGATCGACCAGTTGTCGCACGTGATGCTCAAGATCACCGGCTACGTGATGAAGCTCGCGCCGCTCGCGGTGATGGCGGCGATGGCGTCGACCGTCGCGATCAACGGGCTGTCGATCCTGCTGAAGTTCGCAGTGTTCATGGGCGACTTCTACGTGAGCCTCGTGCTGCTGTGGGCCACGCTCGTCGCCGCCGGGCTGTTGTTCCTCGGCCGCCGCGTGTTCAAGCTGCTCCTGCTGATCAAGGAAGCGTTCATGCTGTCGTTCGCGACCGCGAGCTCCGAGGCCGCGTATCCGAAGATCCTCGACGCGCTCGACCGTTTCGGCGTGCGGCGCAAGATCGCGAGCTTCGTGATGCCGATGGGCTATTCGTTCAACCTCGACGGCTCGATGATGTACTGCACGTTCGCGTCGCTGTTCATCGCGCAGGCCTACAACATCCATCTGTCGCTCGGCACGCAGGTCACGATGCTGCTGATCCTGATGCTGACGTCGAAGGGGATGGCCGGCGTGCCGCGCGCATCGCTCGTCGTGATCGCGGCGACGCTGCACCAGTTCAACATCCCGGAAGCCGGGCTGCTGCTGATTCTCGGCGTCGACACGTTCCTCGACATGGGCCGCTCGGCCACGAATGCGGTGGGCAACTCGATCGCCAGCGCGGTGGTCGCGAAGTGGGAAGGCGAGCTGATGTCGGAAGCAGAGGCGGAGGTGCATGCCGCGCATCTCGATGCCGAACTGGAACGGCAGAACAACGATCCGGCCTACGGCGCCGGTCAGGCTGCGTCGAGCTGACCTCGAGCGGTGCAGGCTTCGTCGATGCACGCCGCCAGCACCATCGCGGCGGCGTTGCCCGGCGTCGAGCCGAGCAATTGCGGCGCATAGACGCTGTCGCCGATCTCGATCGACCGCCCCGACAGCGCGCAGGTGCCGCGCTTGCGCGTCGTGAACAGCCGCCACTTCTGGTAGCCGTAGTGCCCGGTGCACGCATCGCACCACGAAATCATCGCGGTGTCGGCCGTGGGCCGCTCGAGCACTCTGATGGTCGGCCGGCTCGTCGCGTCCCACGACGGCAGCCGGTCGCGCGTGACGCTGCGCCGCCGCGGCATGCCCCACGATAAGGACGGCACGTCGAAGCTGCCGATCGCGGCGACGGTCATGAGCCAGGGCGCTGCACGGTCGTTCATGTCTGTTGTCCTCGAAACGTTACGCGATGCCGCGACACGCGGCATCACGACAGGCGGATGCTCGGCTGCACGCAGCCGTTGATCCGTTCGGCGATCCACAGCAGGGTTGCCTTGGAGAAACCGTGCAGCGCCTGCTGGTGCCGCCGGTAGAGCATCAGGTGGCTGAACTGCGCGAAACGCCCCTGGATGAAGCCGCCGCGGAAGAACCCGAACTGCCCGAGCGTGCCGAACGCGTCGTAGTCGCTGATCGACACCAGCGCGCCGAAATCGTGGAACGCGAACGGCGGCATCGGCTTGCCGTCGAGCCACGCGGGCAGGTGCTTCGCGAGATGCTCGGCCTGCTGCGTCGCGACCTGCGCGGTCGGCGGCAGCGGCCGTTCGTGACCGTCGGGCAGCAGGCTCGCGCAATCGCCGATCGCGAACACGTGCTCGTCGCCCGTGGCCTGCAGCGTGGGCCCGACGACGATCTGGTTCGCGCGGTTCGTGTCGAGCCCGCCCAGCGCCTGCATGAAATCGGGCGCCTTCACGCCGGCCGCCCAGACCATCAGGTCTGCTTCGGCGTACGAACCGTCACCGTAGTGGAAACCGTTCGCGTCGGCCGACGTGACGCGCGTCGACGTCAGCACGTGAAAACCGATCTGTTCGAGCCGCCGCTGCGCCGACGCGGAAATCCTCGGCGGAAACGCGGCGAGGATGCGCGGGCCGCTTTCGAGCAGCGTCAGCCGCAGCCGTTCGCGCACCGTCGCGTCGCCATACGCCTGCGCCACTTCCAGCAACCGGCTCAGCTCCGCCGCGAGTTCCACGCCCGTCGCGCCCGCGCCGACGATCGCGACGCGAAACGGCTCGTCGCGCGCGATGCTGCGGAATACGCGCATCCGCAACGCTTCGTTGAAGGTCTCGGCCTGCTGCTGGCTGTCGATGAAATAGCAGTGCTCGCGTACGCCCGGCACGCCGAAATCGTTGGCCTGGCTGCCGAGCGCGACGATCAGCACGTCGTAGTCGAGTTCGCGGGCCTCGATCACCACGTCGCCGTCCTGCGAGCGGATCTCGCCGAGCTGCACGCGGCGGCGCGCACGATCGAGCCCCTTCAGTTCGCCGGGCTGGTACGTATAGCCGTGGTCGCGTGCATGGGCGAGGAAGATCACCTGTTGCTGCTGGACGTCGCGCGTGCCGGCCGCGATCGTGTGCAGCATCGGCTTCCAGATATGCGTCGGACTGCGGTCGACGACGGTGACCTGCGCGCGCCCGGACCGGCCGAGGCGCTCGCCCAGGCGGGTCGCGAGCTGCAGTCCGGCGATCCCGCCGCCGCCGATGACGATGCGTGTAGGGGTTGTCATGAATAAATCATCGCGTGATGAATAATGTATGATCCTAGCGCTTCCCGGCTTCGCGTGTCAACGGAGCGGGGCAGGCAACCCGGTTCCGGTGACGTGAAACCGGGGCCCGAACACGGGCATTCGAACCATTCAAGGGAGCAGGAAAACGTGGCTGAAGTCACTGAGCACGCGCCGTCGAAGCGGCGTACGCGCGGGCGGCCGCTGGCGGATGCGTCCGTCGGTCCGGACGTGATATTGCGGGCCGCGCGCCGTACGTTCGCGAAGCGCGGCTACGACGCGACGAGCGTGCGTGAGGTCGCGCGCGAGCTGGGCGTCGACGCGGCGCTGATCGCCCATCATTTCGGTACGAAGGAAACGTTGTGGCTGGCCGTCGTCGAGCAGATCGTCGACCTGGCGACGCCGATGTTCGACGCGCTGCGTGCGTTGCGCACGTCGTCACTGCCGCATCGCGACCGCGTGCGGCGCGCGCTCGAGCTGTGCGTCGATCACGAATTCGACGAGCCCGACATCGGCATGTTCTTCTCGACCGCGGCGACCGAGGTGGGAGGGCGGCTCGACCGGCTGCAGGAGCGGCTCGTGCGGCCGTATCACGACGTGATGTTCCCGCTGTTGTCGGACGCCGTGCAGGCCGGCGCGATCCGCGCGGTCGATCCGAACGTGCTGTTTTTCATGATCGCGAGCGCGATCGGCACGACGGTGTCGTACAGCCACATGATGCTGGCGTTCACGTCGCTGCCGACGCAGCGGGACGCGTTCAAGCAGGCCGTGCTCGCCGCCGCGCTCAACATCATCGGCGACTGAGCGCCGCGCGCACGATCCGCGCATTCACGTCGCGGCAACCAGACCCGGTTCGCTCACAGCGTTCCGCGCGCCATTACGCGCCGTGCCCGGCCCACGCATCATTCGACGTCCGTAGGCGGCTTGTCGCCGAGCCAGCGCCTTGCGCCGGGCCCGTTGCGGCCCGCGCGGTCTTCCGGGTTGGTCAGCTTGCAGCGCTTCAGCGACAGGCAGCCGCAGCCGATGCATTCGTCGAGGTTGATGTAGAGCCGCTGCAGCTCCTCGATCCGGCTCGCGACGCGCTGCTTCCAGCCGCGCGACAGCCGCTGCCAGTCCTTGTTGCTCGGCGCGGTGTCCTCGGGGAGGCTGACGAGCTGCTCGGCAATCTCGTCGAGCGAATAACCGATCTTCTGCGCGAACACGATGAACGCGATCAGCCGCAGCACCGCGCGCGAATAGTGACGATGGCTCGATCCGTTCCGGTGCGACTTGATGAGCCCACGCGTCTCGTAGAACCGCAGCGTCGACGCCGGTACGCCGCTGCGCGCGGCCACTTCGCGGATCGACATCAGCGGCCATTTCGGTTCTTCCGGGGTACCCATGGCGTTCTCCGGGAAAAGCTTGACTTGAAGTTAACTTCAACTTTTATGCTACGCGGCAGTTTAACCCGTCGCGAGGCATCATGTTCTCCTTATCCCTACGCAGGACGTCGCCTTTCGGCGCCACTTGCGCATTGCTGCTGGCGTTGTCGGGCTGTCACGACGGCAAAGGTGCAGCGTCAGCCTATCCCCTTCCCGAAGTCGGCGTCGCAACCGTCGCGCCGCGTACGGTCCGCCTCGCTGACGAATTCAACGGTCGCGTCGAAGCGGTCGACGCAGTCGAACTGCGGCCGCGCGTGAGCGGCTATCTGCAGCGCGTTGCCTACAAGGAGGGCGACCTCGTCGCGCAGGGCGCGTTGCTGTTCGAGATCGACCCGCGACCGTACCGGATCGCGCTCGACCGCGCGAACGCGCAGCAGCAGCGGGCCCGCGCGGCCGCGAGCCTCGCGAACGTACAGCTCAAGCGCGTGCAGACGCTGATCGATGCGCATGCGACGTCGCAGGAAGAGCTCGACAACGCGCGCGCCACCGCCGAGCAGGCGCGTGCGGACCTGCAGGCGGCCGACGCGGCCGTCGCCGACGCGAAGCTCAACCTCGGCTTCACCGAAGTGCGCGCGCCGATCGCGGGCCGCGTCGGCCGCGCGGTCGCGACTGCCGGCAACCTCGCGCGCGCGGACGATACGCTGCTGACGACCGTCGTATCGCAGGATCCGGTTTACGTGTATTTCGACTGCGACGAGCAGAGCTACCTGCGCTATAACGCGCGGCGGGCCGATCCGAAGCATCGCGCGATCGGCGCCGATCCGGTGCGCGTGGGTCTTGCGAACGAGACGGCTTTCCCGCACGCGGGCACCGTCGACTTCCTCGACAACCGGCTCGATCCGCAAACCGGCACGATCCGCGCGCGCGTGCGGCTGACCAACGCGGACCACACGTTCACGCCGGGGCTGTATGCGCGTGTGCAGCTCGTCAGCGGCCGCGACCAGGATGCGCTGCTCGTCGACGACAAGGCCGTGCTCACCGACCAGGACCGCAAGTACGTGTACGTGATCGGCCCCGGCGACAAGGCGCTGCGGCGCGACGTGACGATCGGCCGCGAGCTCGAGGGCGAGCGGATCGTCGAGAAGGGGCTGCAGGCGGGCGACCGCGTGGTGGTCGACGGCGTGCAGCGGATCTACTATCCGGGCGCGCAGGTGAAGCCGAAGGCAATGCCCGTGCGCGCCGACGCCGGCGCCGGCAATGGCAGCAGCAGCGGCAGCGGCACGCAGGCCGTGGCCGACGCCGGCGCGCCGGCCGCGCAATGAAGGGAGGCATGTAATGGATTTCTCCCGATTCTTCATCGACCGGCCGATCTTCGCGGTCGTGCTGTCGATCGTCATCTTCGCGATTGGCCTGATCTCGATCCCGATGCTGCCGGCCGGCGAATACCCGGAAGTCGTGCCGCCGAGCGTCGTCGTGCGTGCGACGTACCCGGGCGCGAACCCGAAGGAAATCGCCGAATCGGTCGCCGAACCGCTGGAAGAGGCGATCAACGGCGTCGAAGGCATCATGTACATGAAGTCGGTCGCCGGATCGGACGGCAGCCTGCAGGTCGTCGTCACGTTCCTGCAGGGCGTCGATCCCGACACGGCCGCCGTGCGCGTGCAGAACCGCGTGAGCCAGGCGCTGTCGCGCCTGCCCGACGAGGTGCGCCAGTACGGCGTGACGACGCAGAAGCAGTCGCCGACGCCGCTGATGTACGTGAGCCTCTATTCGCCGGACAACAGCCGCGATTCGCTGTACCTGCGCAACTACCTGACGCTGCACGTGAAGGACGAACTGTCGCGGCTCACCGGCATCGGCGACGTCGGCGTGTACGGCTCGGGCGACTACGCGATGCGGCTCTGGCTCGACCCGAACCGGCTCGCATCGCGCGGGCTGACCGCGAGCGACGTGATCGCGGCCGTGCGCGAGCAGAACGTGCAGGTGTCGGCCGGCCAGCTCGGCGCGGAGCCGTCGCCGAAGGCGAACGACTTCCTCGTGTCGATCAACGTGCGCGGCCGCCTGCGCACGGTGCAGGAATTCAGCGACATCGTGCTGCGCAACGGCGACGACGGCCAGGTCGTGAAGCTGTCCGACGTCGCGCGCATCGAGCTCGGCGCGGGCGACTACACACTGCGCTCGTATTTCAACGACAGGCATTCGGCCGTGGTCGGCATCTTCCTGTCGCCGGGCGCGAACGCGCTCGACGTCGCGAAGGCCGTGTATGCGAAGCTCGACGAACTGTCGAAGCGCTTTCCGCCCGGCGTCGCATATCGCCCCGTGTGGGACCCGACCGTGTTCGTGCGCGAATCGATCCGCGCGGTGCAGCACACGCTGATCGAGGCCGTCGTGCTGGTCGTGCTCGTCGTGATCCTGTTCCTGCAGACCTGGCGCGCGTCGATCATTCCGCTCGTCGCGGTGCCCGTGTCGGTGGTCGGCACGTTCGCGTTTCTCCATCTGCTCGGCTATTCGATCAACACGCTGACGCTGTTCGGGCTCGTGCTCGCGATCGGGATCGTCGTCGACGATGCGATCGTCGTCGTCGAGAACGTCGAGCGCAACATCGCGCAGGGGCTGAGTCCGCGCGATGCCGCACACCAGGCGATGCGCGAGGTGTCGGGGCCGATCGTCGCGATCGCGCTCGTGCTGTGCGCGGTGTTCGTGCCGATGGCGTTCATGTCTGGTGTCACGGGCCAGTTCTACAGGCAGTTCGCGGTGACGATCGCGATCTCGACGGTGATCTCCGCAATCAACTCGCTGACGCTGTCGCCCGCGCTCGCCGCGAAGCTGCTGCGCCCGCACGGCGCGCCGAAGGATGCGCTCACGCGTGCGCTCGACCGCGCATTCGGCTGGCTGTTCCATCCGTTCAACCGCTTCTTCGAGCGCAGTTCCGAGCGCTATCACGGCGTCGTCGCGCATACGCTGAAACGGCGCGGCGTGGTGTTCGCGGTCTACGCGGCACTGCTCGCGGCCACCGCGCTGTTGTTCAACGCGGTGCCGGGCGGCTTCATCCCCGTGCAGGACAAGCTGTACCTGTTCGCGGGTGCGAAGCTGCCGGAAGGCGCGTCGCTCGCGCGCACCAGCGCGGTGACCGAGCAGATGACGAAGATCGCGCTCGGCACCGACGGCGTCGAGATGGTGCCGGCGTTTGCCGGGCTGAATGCGCTGCAGGGCGTGAACACGCCGAACATCACGAACTCGTACGTGATCCTGAAGCCGTTCGACCAGCGTCACCGCAGCGCCGCGCAGATCAACGCGGACCTGAACGCGCGCTTCGCGGCCATCGGCGGCGGCATTACCTATGCGCTGATGCCGCCGCCGATCCAGGGCCTCGGCAACGGCTCCGGCTACTCGCTGTACCTGGAAGATCGCGGCGGGCTCGGCTACGGGGCGCTGCAGAACGCGCTTGCCGCGTTCCAGGCCGCGGTCGCGAAGACGCCGGGGATGAGCTACCCCGTCAGCTCTTACCAGGCGAACATCCCGCAGCTCGAGGTGAAGGTCGACCGGCTGAAGGCGAAGGCGCAGGGCGTCGCGCTGACCGACCTGTTCAACACGCTGCAGGTTTATCTCGGCTCGATGTACGTGAACGACTTCAACGTGTTCGGCCGCGTGTATCGCGTGATGGCGCAGGCCGATGCCGGTCACCGGCAGACGGCCGCCGACATCGCGAACCTGCGCACGCGCAACGCGAAGGGCGAGATGGTGCCGATCGGCTCGATGGTGACGGTGGGGCCCGCGTACGGGCCCGACCCGGTCGTCCGCTACAACGGCTATCCGGCCGCCGACCTGATCGGCGACGCCGATCCGAAGGCGATGTCGTCGTCCCAGGCGATCGCGAAGCTCCAGCAGATCGCGAAGGAGGTGCTGCCGCCCGGCATCACGCTCGAATGGACCGACCTCAGCTACCAGCAGGTCACGCAAAGCAACGCGGCGATCGTCGTGTTCCCGCTCGCGGTGATGCTCGTGTTCCTCGTGCTCGCATCGCTGTATGAGAGCTGGACGCTGCCGCTCGCGGTGATCCTGATCGTGCCCGTGTGCATGTGCGCGGCGCTGTTCGGCGTGTGGTTGTCGGGTGGTGACAACAACGTGTTCGTGCAGGTCGGTCTGGTCGTGCTCATGGGGCTCGCGTGCAAGAACGCGATCCTGATCGTCGAGTTCGCACGCGAGCTCGAAATCCAGGGCAAGGGCGTGATCGAAGCCGCGCTCGAGGCATGCAAGCTGCGGCTGCGCCCGATCGTGATGACGTCGGTCGCATTCATCGCCGGCTCGGTGCCGCTGCTGATCGGCAGCGGCGCGGGCAGCGAAGTGCGCGCGGCCACCGGCGTCACCGTGTTCGCGGGAATGCTGGGCGTCACGCTGTTCGGGCTGTTCCTGACACCTGTGTTCTACGTGGCGATCCGCAAGCTCGCGGGCGGCACGCCGGCCGTCTGGAGCGAACAGCACGGCACCCTCGAAGGAGAAAACCGATGAGCGCCGCTTTCCGTCTTTCCGCGCTCGCGATGTCGGTGACGATGGCCGCGTGCGCGGTCGGCCCCGATTTCAAGCGGCCCGATACGGCCACGGCCGCGCGGTTCGCGCGCGACGCGCAGCCGGCGACGCAGCGTGACGCGTCACCGTCCGATATGCCGCCCGACGCGTCGGCCGATGCCGATGCCGCGTTCTGGCGCGGCTTCGGCGATCCGGCGCTGACGCGGCTGATCGACACGGCGCTCGCGGCGAACCAGGACCTGCAGGTTGCCGTGTCGCGCTACGACGCGTCGAACGCGCTGCTGTCGCAGGCGACGTTCGACCGCTATCCGACGATCACCGCGAGCGGCCAGATCGGCCATCAACTGACGAGCAAGGATCAGGCGTTCGGCGCGCCGCGCAGCCAGCGCGATACGCCGATATCCAGCGTCGGGATCAATGCGGCATGGGAGCTCGACCTGTTCGGCCGGGTGCGCCGCTCGATCGAGTCGCAGCGTGCGGAAACGGCTGCGAGCGCGGCAGACGTGCGCGCGGTGCGCGTCGCGATCGCCGGCGAGGTCGCGAGCACGTACGTCGATCTGCGCGGTTCGCAGGAGCGGCTGCGGATCGCGCGCGACAACGCCGACAACCAGAGGCAGACGCTCGCGCTGATCAATGCGCGCGTCGGCGCCGGGCGCGGCTCCGAACTCGATGCGGCGCGTGCGCGGGCGCAGTACGAATCGACGACGTCGCGGATTGCCGTGTACGAAGCCGCGATCGGCGTCGACGAGCACCGGCTCGCGGTGCTGACCGGGCAGACGCCGGATGCGCTGATCGGCCGGTTCGATCTCCCGAAGGCAGCCGCTTCGCCGGGCACGCCGGTGCCGCTGCCGGCGCTTGCCGCCGATATCGATCCCGGCACGCCGGGCGACCTGCTGCGCCGGCGCCCCGACGTCGCTGCCGCCGAGGCGCGGCTGCGCGCGGCGACTGCGCGCATCGGCGTCGCGACGGCCGACCTGTTTCCGCGCTTCACGCTGTCGGGGTTGCTCGGCAGCGCGACGAGCAGCTACGGGTTCTTTCGTGCGGGCAGCGACACGAACCTGATCGCGCTCGGCATTGACTGGTCATTCCTCGACGTCGGCCGCGTGCGCGCACGGATCGCCGCGAGCGACGCGGAGGCGGCCGGCCAGCTCGCGCAGTATCGGCAGACCGTGCTCGGTGCGCTGGAGGAAACGGAGAACGCGCTGCTGCGCGTCGCACGCACGCGTGACGAGACAACGCACCTCGTGCGTGCCGCGGACGACAGCGCACGTGCCGCGCAGCTCGCGCAGACGCGCTTCTCGGCCGGCGCGATCGACTACTACGAAGTGCTCGACGCGCAACGGACACTGCTGCAGGCGCAGGATGCGGCGGCCGACGCGCGCACGCGCAGCGCGGCATCGACGGTCGCGTTGTACAAGGCGCTCGCTGGCGGCTGGCCGTCGGGAACGGCGCAGCGCGCGCAAGGCCCGCTCGCGCAGTCGGGGCAGTAGCGCGGGCAGGGCGGCGCGGCAGGCCGGAACGATCTTGCCTGCCGCGCGGTGCGCGACTACATGTGGATGGGAACCGTATCGAGGTAAGATTTAATTGCAACTGCAATTAAACGAATGGAACGACCTGACATGAGTGCATTCGAACCCGATCTGTGGTTCTCGTTCGTCCGCGCGCACCGGACAATGATTCGCGAGATCGAGCGCCGCCTCGCGGATGCCGGCCTGCCCGCGTATGCGTGGTACGACGCGTTGTGGGGGCTCGAAAGCGGGCCCGACGGCACGCGCCGTATGCACGAACTGGCCGATGTGCTCGCGATCGAGCGCTACAACCTCACGCGGCTCGTCGACCGGCTCGAACAGGAGGGGCTCGTCACGCGCGCCCGTTCTGCCGACGACGGCCGCGCCGCGTACGCGAGCATCACCGACAAGGGGCGGGCACTGCGCAAGAAGATGTGGAAGGTGTACCAGTCGACGGTCTCGGAGCTCTTTCTCGGGCAGTTCACCGGCAAGGAGCAGGTGGCGATGGCCGCCGCGCTCGATCGCGCGACCGCCGCGGCGCGTGAAGCGACGGCCGACGCGAAGTAGCGGAGGCCGGCTCGCGCGTCGGCCGCGCGCATACCGGTGCATCGCCTGTGCGGCTCGCGCGAAATAGCCGGGTTCGCGTGACCATGCTTGCCCGCCGCGCGCCTGCCTGCCCGGATCGCACAGTCTGCATATCCCTCTTTCGAGTGCTGGCATGTACCGGAGCCCCAGATCCTGGCATAGGATTGCAATTGCAACGATTGCAGTTGCAACGATAGCCGGATGACAAGGACCGACATGACATCGACACACTCCCTCACGTTCTATACGGCCGACACGCCGAACGGGCACAAGATCGCGATCTATCTGGAAGAGGCCGGGCTCGCGCACGACCTCGTGCACGTGAACTTGTCCGCCGGCGAGCAGCGCAGCCCGGCGTTTCTCGCGATCAACCCGAACGGCAAGATTCCGGCCATCGTCGACCACGACACCGGGCTGGCCGTGTTCGAATCCGGCGCGATCCTCGGCTATCTCGCCGCGAAGACGGGCTGTCTGCACCCCGAAACGCTGGCCGAGCGTACGGCGGTCCAGCAATGGCTGCACTTCCAGATCGGCGGGATCGGGCCGATGCTCGGCCAGCTCTGGTGGTTCCTGCATGCATCGAAGACGGTCAATGCGGAAGCGATCGCTCGCTACCGGAACGAAGCGCGGCGCCTCTATGGGGTCGTGAACGGCCGATTGTCGGAATCGGCGTATCTCGCATCGTCGCGATACTCGATCGCCGACATCGCCGCGTTTCCGTGGCTGCGCTCGGCGGCCGAACTCGATCTCGACGTTGCCGATTACCCGCATGTCGAGCGCTGGCTCGCCGACATCGCCGCGCGGCCGGCCGTTCAGCGGGGCCTGGTCGCCTGCCGCGCTTCCTGAACCGCGGTCGCTCGCACGTTGGCCCGATCCTGTCGGACGTTGTCCCGCGGGCCGCTGTCGCGCAAAGCCGCTCTGCCCGACACTGGCGCCTCGCGGCCGGGGAAGCCCCAGGCCGCGTCCGGCGGCGCCGGCAAGCTCCGCGCGCCGTTCCGTTCAATGTGCCAACCGAGAGAGCGACCCATGCAACATCCGACCATCCGTACCCTGGCCGGCGCGACGGCGCCGACGTCGATCGTCGCCGCCCGCACCGCGCTGCTGGTGATCGATTTCCAGAATGAATATTTCAGCGGCCGCCTGCCGATTCCGGAAGGGCCGCACGCGCTCGCCAACGCGCGGCGCGTGATCGCATTCGCCGACCGTGCGGGCATTCCCGTGTTTCATGTCCAGCACGTCGGTACGGCCGACAGCCCGATCTTCGCCGACGGTAGCGACGGCTTCCGCTTTCACGCGGACCTGCAGCCGGCGCCGCACCACACGGTCGTGAAGAAGACGTCGGTGAGCGTGTTCCCGACCACGGACATCGATGCGCGCCTGAAGGCGGCCGGCATCGACACGCTGATCGTCACGGGCCTGATGACGCATGCGTGTGTCGCCGGCGCGGCCCGCGATGCAGTGCCGCTCGGCTATGCGGTGATCGTCGTCGACGATGCATGCGCGACGCGCGACCTCGACGTCGCGGACGGCGACACGGTGCCGCACCGCGATCTCCATCGCGCGACGCTGGCCGCGCTGTCGGATACGTTCGGCGACGTGCTGACGACCGGGCAGGTGCTGGCGCTCGACGTCGCCTGACGGCCGCCCGGTTCGTACTTCAGTCGGCACAGCCGGCGCGGCGTATACGATTTCGTCGCGCAAGCTCGCCTCGATCGCGCGGGTTTGCGCGAAGGTCTCGACCGGGGGCGCGAACGGATTGCGGTCGAGGATCGCGAAGCTCGCGTCCTTGCCCGCTTCGAGCGAGCCCGTGCAGTCGTCGAAACGCGGCGCGTACGCGGTGTTCACCGTATAGGCTTCGAGCATCGTGAGCAGGTCGAGGCGCTCGTGCGGATTCCACGGCGGGCTGTCGGGCTGGTCGGTCGGCAGGTACGTGACACCCGTCTGGATGATCTGCATCGGGTCCATCGTGCTGACCGACCAGTCTGAACCGGCCGCGAGCATCACGCCCGCGTCGCGCATGCTGCGGAACGGGCAATTCCGCGCGGCGCGCTTGTCGCCGAGCAGGTCGCGGTAGCGCTGTTGCTGCTCCTCGCGTTCAGCCGTCCACGGCGTCTGCGCGCTTGCGATCGCGCCGAGCCGGTCGAAACGGCTCATGTCGGCCGGATCGACGAGCTTCAGGTGCGCGAGCTGCGCGCGCCGGTCGCGCTTCGTGTGCGGCGGCGTGCCTGCGGTGCGGTCATGCGAGCCCGCGGCCGGCGCGGCGGCGCTGCTCGATTGTAGGGGACTTCGCCGGCGCGGGGCAGCCGCGCTTGCGTTGCGGGTGGCCGGTCGTTTGGCGACGGCCGGCGCGCATCGTTGCACGCGGCGCGCCGGCCCGCGCGTCAGAACATCGTGTTCCGGTTCGCGGCCGTTTCGGGCACCGACTGGATCACGTCCCAGTGCTCGACGATCTTGCCGTCCTTCACGCGGAAGATGTCGACGACCGCTTCGCCGCGATCGCCCGGACGCTCGGTCGCATGTACGTGCAGGTAAACGAGATCGCCGTCGGTCGCGCTGCGGACGAGGCGCGCACGCGATGCCGGGTTCTTCTGGAATGTACCGACGAAGTACGACACGAACGGCTTCTTGCCGTCCGGTACGTGCGGGTTGTGCTGCTTGTAGTCGTCCGCGACGACGGCGGCTGCCTCGACCGCTTCGTGCTTGTTGAAGAAGCGGTCGTAGAACGTCAGCACGAGCTGGCGGTTGGCTTCCTCGGCGGCCAGGTCGCGCGTGGCCGGGCCGGCGGCAAATGCGGCCGCCGATGCGGCCAGCAGGACGCATGCGGCAACGGCGCGAACGGGGGAGTGGAGCGATGACATGTAGCGTTTTCCTTGTCTGGCGATTCGTCGGTTGGCGTGCGATGCGCGCCTGCGGATTGCGCCGATCGTTACGATCGTGACGATCGGCGGGCGATGGGGGCTTGGCCGCGAGCACGCATGCCGTAGCGACACGCAGGGGGCGTCGCGACCGGCGACGTTGCGACGACGGGCTGCATCGTCATGCTTCGTTGAACTGGCCAATTCGTACGTGCGGCTTTCGGGGCGATCGAATGGTACAGTTGCCGCGACCCCGTCACAAGAAGTCAGCGCGGTGTGAACAGGTCACACCGCGGTGACCGTGCATTGCCCGTGAAAGGGAATCCAGTCATGCCGTTCCCGCTCGCCGACGAAACCGTCGAACTCGATCAGCCGTGCCCGATCCGCGATGTGCTCGACCGCATCGGCGACCAATGGAGCCTGCTCGTGCTCGAAGCGCTGTCCGGCGGAACGATGCGCTTCAACGAACTCGGCCGCGCGATCGGCGATGTGTCGATCCAGATGCTGTCGCGCACGCTCAAGCGGCTCGAGCAGGACGGCTTCGTCAGCCGCACGCTGTTTGCCGAAGTGCCGCCGCGCGTCGAATATGCGCTGACCGACCTCGGGCGTTCGTTCCTGACGCCGATGCAGGCGATGATCCGGTGGGCCGACGAACATCATCGTGCGATCTGTGCCGCGCGCCTTCGGGCACGGGGGCAGGAGGGCGGCGCGCGCTGAGGGGATGCACGTGCCGTTCTGTCGCTTGTCGGGCTGTTGCGGACGGAGCGCGATGCGGTGACGCATGTTCGATGCAATCGCATCGGCATCTCATGATTTCGTTATCCGAATTATTTTGCCGGAATGGACGGCTCGACGATGCCTTGCCGTATTCGTCGCGAATGCGGCGATGCGCTTGCGATATGGCGCCCGGATAATGGGCCTGGCACCGGGGGGGCGAAACATTCAGCCGTCTGTTGCGCGGCATGCGATGCGCGCGATAAGAGAGTGGCGGGAATTCGGTCGATGCACGATGACGCGCCGGAGATCGGCGGACATATTGCGTGTCGACGTTGCCTGATTGGACGCCCAGGCGTCGGCTTTGGCGGTCGGGATCGTTCCGGGGAAGGGGCGAGCGGCGCAGCCGCCGCGAGTGCGCCTGTCGGGCACCATGATTCCGGAGCCGAACGACGCGGGTTCGCACGCCGTCCGGCTTTGGGCCCGGGGCCGCCATGGGCCGGACCCGGGCAACCGCCTATCGCCACGAACCGTCGACGTAGACCCACACTTGTCCCTGGCGACGCCAGTAGCCGGGCACCCAGCGACGCCCGGGGCGTCGTGCGACCCAGCGGCCGGGCACCCATATATAGCGGCCGCGCTGCCAGCGCCAGTAACCGTCCGTCCATATATAGCCGTGCGGCCGTGGTGGCGGCGGGCGGCGGTCGTGCCGGGCCGCCGGCGGCCCGAAGCCCGGGCGGTCGGCATAAGGCGGCCCGCCGGGCACGCGGTTCGGGCCGGACGGCCGGTACACCGGCGGCGCGGGCTGGGCCGAGGCGGCGCGGAGCCAGCCGGTGCCGACGAAGGCGGCGGTCAATCCGATGGCGCGCAGCAACGAGCGTCGATTCATGGCGTGTCCTGTTCTGTATTGGAGGCTGCCTTACATTAGCGTGCCGGTACACCTGCCGGGTTACGCCGGCGGTTAAGGCTGTTACCGCGTGTCACGGCACACGGCTGGGCGGCCAGCCGGTGGAGATCGGCCTTCCGTTTCTGCGGACTGACAGGCGGACATCGCCCGCTGCACGGGCGTCGCTCCCTGTTTACTGGTCGACCGACACGTTTTAGACGATCGAAGCTCGGCATTTGAGGCTGAAATGGGTAAAAATTGCCGATTTTGGGGTTTCGGTTGAACCTGTTTGTTGTTTCTATGCAACCGTCAAGACGGCGACATGAAAGAATGGTGCGATGAAAGCCTCCAAAAAGCCCCCGTCAAGAAGTCAAAAACAGACGTCAAAACAAATACTTATAACTCAGCCCCACTTTCATTATTTCTAGTTCTGGAAAAGCTTATTTCTTTATTTGCGGATCGCGCCCCTAGGGTACACCCCTAAACTCACGGTTCCCAAACGGGCAACTATCCGGGCGCGGCCAGCAGGACCGATGGCGTTCCCGGGCGGTTGAGACCGTTTATGAAACAAGGTCGCGAGACCTGCCTCTTTTTAGAAGGGAGCTCCACGAATGAACAAGACTCTGATCGTTGCAGCAGCTGCAGCATCGTTCGCTACCGTCGCTCACGCGCAAAGCAGCGTCACGCTGTACGGCGTGCTGGACGCAGGCATCACCTACACGAGCAACGTCCAACCGGCACTGGGTCAAGCTGGCAAGTCGCGTTGGGCGATGGGTTCGGGCATTGACCAGAGCCGTTTCGGCCTGCGTGGCTCGGAAGACCTGGGTGGCGGCCTGAAGGCAATCTTCACGTTGGAAAGCGGCTTCAACATCGGTAACGGCAAGTTCGCGAACGGCAACGGCGGCATGTTCAACCGTCAAGCTTTCGTCGGCCTGTCGAGCCAATACGGCACGGTCACGCTGGGTAAGCAGTATGACGCAACGCAAGACTACCTGGCGCCGCTGACGGCAACGGGTTCGTGGGGCGGCACGTACTTCGCGCACCCGCTGAACCTCGACCGTCTGAGCACGAACGGCGATGTCGCAGCGAACAACACGATCAAGTTCACGAGCGCGAACTACGCTGGCCTGCAATTCGGCGGCACGTACTCGTTCTCGAACAACACGAACTTCGGCAACAACCGTGCATACAGCGCGGGCGTTGCATACCAGTTCCAAGGTCTGAAGCTCGCAGGTGCGTACTCGCAAGCGAACCTGGGTGACGGTACGAACGGCAACGGCGCAACGTCGTCGGCGATCGGTGGCATCGCTAGCCAAGGCCGCGTCCGCACGTACGGTGCTGCTGCTGGTTATGCATTCGGTCCGGCACAAGTCGGCGCTGCATGGACGCAAGCGCGTCTCGACAACAATGCAGTCGCTCTGGGCACGCTGCGCACTGACAACTACGAAGTCAACGCAAAGTACAACCTGACGCCGGCTCTCGGCCTGGGCGCTGCTTACACGTACACGAACGCGAAGATCAACAACGGCAGCACGCACTGGAACCAGTTCGGCCTGCAAGCTGACTACGCATTGTCGAAGCGCACGGACGTCTACGCACAAGCTGTGTACCAGCGTGCAGCGAAGAACGGCATTGGCGCATCGATCTACAACGGCGACAGCTTCAACAACAACCTGCCGAGCTCGTCGATCAACCAAACCGCAGCAACGGTTGGTCTGCGTCACCGCTTCTAAGCGTGACGGCGGGGTAACCCGCTTCGTAGCATCGAAAAAGGCGCCTTCGGGCGCCTTTTTTTCGTCTGTGGAATGTAATGTCGGCGATTCAAATCGTCCGGATGCAAAAAAGCGAGGCCTGTGCCTCGCTTTTTTGTTGCGCGCCGTTAGGGCGCGGTGCCGCCGGCAGATGGCTCAGCGCGTGTATTCGCCGTTGGCTTCCGGCTGGAACACGATCGCGGCGACCTTCATCAGCTTTTCGGCGCCGCTCGGCTGCATCACCTTGACCATCTGGCCGCGCTGCGTACCCAGCAGCGCCATGCCGACGGGCGAGAAGACGTTCAGGCGGCCGAGTTCGAGATTGGCGGCGTCCGGATAAACAATCGTCCAGGTGGCCTGTTCCTGGGTCGCTTCATCGAGCAGCGTGATCTGCGAGTTCATCGTGACGACGTTTGCCTTGATGGCGTCGGGCTGGACGATGTCGGCGCGTTCGAGCAGCGTGTCGAGCATTGTCTGGAATCGCGGGTTGTGTTCGGCGTGCTTCTCGAGGCGAGCGACGTCGAGTTCAGTCAACTGGTAAAGGCGTTGTTTCATGGCAGTTCTCCAAATGATCGGCAGGGGCAGGCGTGGCGTGCCTATGAGGATCGCCCGGAGCCTGTCTGACCTGGCTCCGGGAGGAGACCGAGCCGTCAGATCAGGCGCCGGGCAGGGGCGAGCGGCGCCTGGGCCGTGCGTCGAGCGAGTGGATGCGCCGGATGGCCGGCGCGTGCGCGCGCGCCGGCCGGGCCGGACAGCGAAACCGAGAGGGGCGTGAGCGCGTACATGGTGGATGGAGTATCGAATCGACTGGCGAATAAAACCTTACGATTTTACAACACAACCTTCGGGATATGTGATCCGGCTGTTGGCGTTTCGTCAGCGATTGTTGTGCGGATGAGGCAAGTGGCAATGCCCCGGTCCATAAACAGTGGGCGATATTTTCCAAAATCGCAACGCTGTATGTTGAAACTAAGGGTTTCCCCTTGGAGTGGCGAGAACTACACTGAACTCAATCGCTTCAGACAGTCCTGCCGAGGCGACGTCAAAAGAGAACATATTCCGGAGGTAAATCATGAAGTCGATCATCTACGCAGCCATCGCCGCATCCGTCCTTGCCGCCCCGATCGCGTCGTTTGCGCAGTCCGACCAAGGGCTGACCCGCGACCAGGTCAAGGCCGAACTCGTGCAACTCGAACAGAACGGCTACAAGCCGCTGGCGAGCGATTCGCAATATCCGAGCAATATCCAGGCGGCCGAACAACGGATCCAGCCGAACCAGCCGATGCTCGCGCAGGCCGATACGAGCGGCTACGGTGCGGTGGCGACGGGTGCCGGACAAACTGGCCGCCGCATGACGCGGGAAGCACCGAATCCCGTGAACTCGGTCTACTTCGGCAACTAACCGAACGTCCCCGGTCTGCCCGAGCGCACCGCTTAATCGACGAGACGCGCGCCGTCCGCGCGCGTTGTTCGCCCGCAGGAGCAGAACCTCCGTCGCCGCATGCCGGCGGCTTTCCGCCCAGACGCTTACGCGTTTGGGCCTTTTTTGCTGGAGCGGGTCAGACGGACGTAACCGCGGGCGTGCCGTGGATGTAGTGTTCGAGCTGGCTGATCGTGAACTGCTGATCGGCAATCACGCTCTTCACGAGGTCGCCGATCGAGATGAGGCCGATCAGCTTGCCGCCGTCGAGGACGGGCAGGTGGCGCATCCGGTGCTCGGTCATCAGCGCCATGCACTCGTCGGTGGACTGCGACGGTTCGACGTAGCGCACCTTCGCCGTCATGATTTCCTCGACGCGGGTGGCTTTCGATGAACGGTCCTGCAGGACGATCTTGCGCGCGTAGTCGCGCTCGGTGACGATGCCTGCGATGTCGTCGCCGTCCACGACCAGCAAGGCGCCGATGCCCTTTTCCGCCATCAGCTTGATGGCGTCGTAGACGAGGTCGTTCTTCTTGACGGTGTAGATGGTGCGGCCCGAATCCGGCTTGGCCTTGAGAATCTGCGCGACAGTCGTGCTCATTCGCTTTCTCCGTGTGCAGGTCGATGCAGGGAAGGCAGGCGTGATGCGCGTCACCCGATGGGCCCAGTATAGCCGGGCAGGCGGCGGCAGTCGCGTGACGTTTCCAGATTAGCGGTAAACTCCCGTCACGCACTATCCACACAACTCCTACATTCCTGAACGTTTCGATTGAATTCATGATGTCTTTGCGTCCCCAATCGCCCACGCCGGGCAATGGCCAGGCCGACGAGTGCGTGACGCTCGTCGCCACTGCGTCGCTGCCTACGCGCTACGGTACGTTCACGTCATACGCATTCCGCGTATCGGGCAGCGATGCCGAACATCTCGCGCTCGTGATGGGCGACGTGACCGGCGAGCAGTCCGTGCTGACGCGACTGCATTCCGAATGCCTGACCGGCGACGTGTTCGGCTCGTACCGCTGCGATTGCGGCGAGCAACTCGATCTCGCGTTGCGCTACATCGCGGCCGAAGACCGCGGCGTGCTGCTGTATCTGCGCGGCCATGAGGGGCGCGGGATCGGCCTGAGCAACAAGATTCGCGCATACGCGCTGCAGGAGCAGGGGCGCGATACTGTCGAGGCGAACCTCGACCTCGGCCTGCCCGACGACGCTCGCGAATACGACTCGGCCGCCGCGATCCTCCGGATCCTCGGCGTGACGTCGGTGCGCTTGATGAGCAACAACCCGAAGAAGTTCGACACGCTCGCGAAGCACGGCATTCCCGTCTGTGAACGCGTGGCGCTCGCGGTGCCCGTGCGCGAGGAAAACGAGCGTTATATCCGTACGAAGCAGACGAAGTTCGGGCATTACTTCGAGGAAAACGAGTAATTACAGCGGGCGCACTGGCGCCCGTTTCTCGCTGCTTGTTCTTCCGATCGTCGTCGGCCGACGCGACGATCGCGATTTCCCCTTCATCCGTTCTGCATCCGGGTTCGTGACGTTACCTGAACGGCATACGTGCATCGGGCCGTCAGCGCCATGCGGCGTTCTGCAGCACGATCCTGTAGCCGTCGGCATCCTCGAATGTCTGGCCCGATATCTCCCAGTACGGATTGAACGACATCACAGGCATGAAGCCGTGCGCGGTCGCGCGCTCGCAGGCAGCTTCCCATGCCGGACGATCGGGCAGGTAGAAGACGATAAGGTCTTCGGGCGTTGGAGACGGCGCGATCGGATGGTCCGGGCAGTGCGTGAATTCGAAGTGGTAGTCGAGTCCTTCGCGTCCGAGCATCACGCCGGAAAAGCCGTCGTGATCTTCGAAGCGCGCGAGCACCGACAATTCGAGGGCGTCGCGATACATGCGCTCGGTTCTGGCAAGGTTGCCAACCGGGCGGGCAATGCGCAGATGGGCGTGCAAGTTGGACTCGGGGGGGGGCCCCTATGTCCTTCGTCAAGCGTTAGGGGCTGACTTGGGTTTGTAAATGGTGCCGTCGCGCAGCATGGCGAACAGGACGTCGCAGCGTCGCCGTGCCAGCGCGATGAGCGCTTGGTTGTGGCGCTTGCCCTGCTGGATTTTGCGCGCGTAGTAAGCCCGCGAGACAGGATCCCGCAATGCCGCAAAGGCGGATAGGAACAAGGCGCGCTTGAGCATTTTGTTGCCGCGTCTGGATGGATGCTCACCACGAATGGATGAACCTGAACGCCGGGTGACCGGGGCAAGGCCAGCATAGGCCGCCAAGTGGGCGGCCGAAGCGAACGCTTTATGCGCGACCTCGGTCAGGAGTCCGGCGGCGGTCCTGACGCCGACTCCCGGCATGCTGGTCAGGACCGGCCAAAGAGGGTGAGCAAGCACCAGTCGCTCAACTTCGGCGGCGACCTCGTCGCGTTGCTTACGCAAGGCCGCAAGCTGCTGGGCCAAGCGAGGCATGACGATGGTGGCAGCTTGCGTGCCGGGCACGGTCACGGCTTGTTCGCTCAGCGCCTGAACGATCTCGGCCGCCAAGCCTTTGCCCATGCGAGGAGCGAGCTTGGTCAGGCGATTGGCGAGCGTCTTCTCGCTGGTGGCGGCAAGCGCGGCGGGCGACGGATAGCGCTCAAGCAGATCGAGCACCGCTGGATGGTCGAGGCGCGGTCCGAGAACGCGTTCGAGAGCGGGATGGATCTGGGTGAGCAAGCCGCGAATGCGGTTGCTGGTTTGAGTGACTTGGTCGGCGAGATCGTCGTCGAAGCCGCACAGCATGGTGAGTTCGGCGAGTTGCTCGTCGGCCAACCGAAGCGAGCGCAGTGTGTGCGGCATCGAGCGAGCGGCTTCGGCAATGATCGCGGCATCGCGGGCATCGGTCTTGGCTTCGCCGGCGTGCAGATCAGCGATGCGGCGCATAGCCAGTCCCGGCAGATAGGCGACGAGTACGCCTTCATTGCGGGCAACGGCCACGGGAAGCGCGCCGATGGTGGAAGGCTGATCGACGACGAACAGGAGTCGGCCGTGAGTCTTGAGTTCGGCGATGAGGGCGCGTAGCTTGGCCTCGTCGTTGGGTAGCGCCTTGTTGTACAGGCGCTTGCCATTCCGATCGAGCGCGACGGCATGATGCTGGCCTTTACCGACATCGACGCCGATGAAGACATCGACGGCGCCATGTTGTTGAGTGTCTTGCATCGAAGTATGAGCAGAGTGAACGGATTGGCCTGCAACAACGGTGGCAAGTCTCGGCATCCACGTTACGGACGGCGTCGGGATATCCCGGCCAAACCCCTATTAGCGATCACCAGCCACCCACCAGGCCCGGTGACAACACCCCCCGGATCATGACTGCGACTGGGGGCGGGAATCATGCCGGGCCTGGCTGGCCAAAGCCCCGATTATCGGGGCGTGAAGATAGTAACGGGGCGTGGCAGTCCCGCCGATGATAATCCGACCGATTCGGATTGTGGCGCGCCGGAATGCTCTGGCAGAGGGCGTCGGGCGGTATGGCCCCGCAATTCGCACAGGCAATAAAAAAGCCCGCTGCTTGAGCGGGCTGAATCCATGTTTGGAGACATGGAGGAGACAGACGTAAATTTAAGGGAAAACCCGAAGATTGGCAAGCCCCCGTTGTATCGATGCAACTTGCTGCCGTACCGGCCGCCTCGCGTCGACGCAACCGATACCGCACTTACATGCCGCCGGCCCGCGCGTGCGCCGCAAACGCGCCAAACCGCTCCTGCGCGACAGGCAGCGCGTACTTGTCGCGCATCTCCGTCTCGATCCACGCACAGGCCTCGCGCGCGCAGTCGGTCAGCGCGTGCCGCGTCGCGTGTCCGTCGATGTCGTAGACGAAGCGCACGCCAACCTCGTCGTCGGCAACTTTCCGTTCGAGCTGGTTGAGTTGCAGTTGCGGCCCGTGCTGTTGCGACAGCGCGCGCAGCTCGTCGAAGTGATATTCGAGCCAGTCCGCGAAGAACAGCGCGTCGCTGTGGCACGGCAGGCGGAAAGCCGCGCTGCGCGACGGGCGCGGCCCGGCTTCGCCGGCCGCCGCGCGCGGTTCGCTGTTCGCGGCGAGGGACGCGTCGACGGGCGCGAGCGGATGCTGAATCCGCCGGTACGGTGCGTGGTCGCGCAGCGCATGCCACAGCAATTCGTCGCCAGCGGCGCCGGACGGCTGCATCGTCAGGTCATGGCGGCCGTCGCCGGCATGGGCGATGTCGCGGATCACGAGGCGCAGCGAGCACAGCGGCTCGTCCGCGACCAGCAGCGTCGCCGCGCGCGGCAGCCCGCAGACGAGCGGCGCGGCGCCGGCGGCACGAAACACGAGCCCGCGGCGGTCGAGCCGCACGAGCGGCAGCGGCCTGGGAAACGACGGATAGGCGACCGCGATGCGGGCGCCGTTGGCGCTCGTCAACCCGGGCATCATCGCGCGAAAGACCTGAGACTGGTCCACGTTGGTTCTCCTTCGTTACGATGCCGCCCGGACGGAAACGCGCGTTCCGGCTCAGGCGGCGATGGCTTGCCGGGCTGCCTGCCCCGGCTCGATTCCTAGTGCCGCAAACGTTTGCGGATCAATATCGATCCAGCACGCGACCACCAGACGTCCGTCCACCTGCTTCGGCGGGCCTGCGCGGTGCGCGTGTATGCCGATCCGGCGGAACAGCCGCTCCATGCTCGCGAACGTCACGCCGATCAACTGCCGTGCGCCAAGCTGCGCCGCGCATTCGACCACGGCCGCGAGCATCGGTCGCACGGCCCATTCGGCATTGCGCGACCCGCCTTCGTCGTCGGTCGCCGCGAACCTGGACAGCTCCCAGACGGCCGCCGACTGCGGCAGCGGCATGTCTGCGGCGATCAGGTCGGCGAACAGCGACTGCAGCAGATACGGGCGCGTCGTGGGCAGCAGGCGCGCACATCCGCACACGTCGCCGCCGGCATTTCGCGCGAACACGTACACGGTATCGTCGCGATCGAACTGGTCGCGCTCGAAGCTTTCGTTCGCCGACGGGAGCTCCCAACCGAGTTGTTCGACGAACACGCGGCGCCGGTAGCGCCCGAGATCCGCTGCAAGTTCGTGTGGCAACCGCCCTTCTTCGTGAACGAAGGTCCGCATGGTGTCCTCGGATTTGTGCTTTTGTATGCATGCATTACATCGCGCGGCACGAGGGGGCGGTAACTGGTAACTCTTACAGGTTGGGCGGCGCAAAGACGCCATTTAGGACGTGGTAACGGTTTCTTGATCGACGGGATTGAAAAACCGGGCGCTTTTGCTTATAAAGAGCGCCAGCATCTTGGAAATTGTCAGATGAATGCGCAGCCGGTTGTCACTGGAGCGTCGGACCGGCATGATAGGCGTCGTTGCGACCGAGCAGGGCCGACGCGACCGCGGCGTGCCAGTCGATGCAGGCGAGCCGCGCGACGAGCGCGGCGGCCGTGCGGAACATGCCGATGTCGGCACCCGTGGCGTCGACGGCCATTACGTTGCTGCGGACGTCGCCGCCGGTGATGACGAACGTGCCCGTTGCGCGTTCGAGGTACCAGTCCCAGCCGACCGTCACGTAAGGGACGCCGGCACGGGCCGTGCGCTGCCATTCGGTATAGCCGGCGAGGCGTGCGTCGATCGCGTTGTCGCGCAGTTCCGCGAGCAGCGATGTATCGAGGCCGCTTGTGACATGATCGAGTGCAAGCGCGGCCAGTGCGCCTTCTGACAGGCGCACGTAGCCGTCCGGGGACGGGCCGGGGACCGGGTGCAGCAAAGGTGAAGTCATGCGCGGAATGTATCAGCCTCGAACTGGAGCTGGCACCTGACAAGTATGACAGCGTGACGTTGTCGGAGAACGAATGGAACTGCGCTGGCAGGATGCCTATCAACAATTCAGCGCCGCGGAAGACGAGCAGCAGCTCTTCCAGCGGATCGCCGCCTATTCCAGACGGCTGGGATTCGAATATTGCTGTTACGGCATTCGCGTGCCGCTGCCGGTGTCGAAACCGTCGGTCGCGATCTTCGATACCTATCCGGATGGCTGGATGGCGCACTACCAGGCGCGGAACTACATCGAGATCGATTCGACGGTGCGCGACGGCGCGCACAGCACCAACATGATCGTCTGGCCGGATGTCGACCGGATCGATTCGAACCCGCTGTGGCAGGACGCGCGCGAATTCGGGCTGTCGGTGGGTGTCGCGCAGTCGAGCTGGGCGGCCCGCGGTGCGTTCGGGCTGCTGAGCATCGCGCGCCACGCCGACCGGCTCACGCCGGCCGAGATCAATATGCTGACGCTGCAGACGAACTGGCTCGCGAACCTGTCGCATTCGCTGATGAGCCGCTTCATGGTGCCGAAGCTGTCGCCCGCGGCGGGCGTCACGCTGACCGCGCGCGAGCGCGAGGTGCTGTGCTGGACCGCCGAAGGCAAGACCGCATGCGAAATCGGCCAGATCCTCAGCATCTCGGAGCGGACGGTCAACTTCCACGTCAACAACATCCTCGAGAAGCTCGGCGCGACGAACAAGGTCCAGGCGGTCGTCAAGGCGATCTCGGCCGGGCTCATCGAGGCACCCTGACGCGAGCGAGGGCGGCGACGCCGAATCCGGCAGCCGCCATGCCGCTCACTCCATCAACGGCTCCGCTTCCTTCGCGGTCCAGCTCACGCTGGAAATGCTCTTCTCCATGCTCATCCGGCTCGCGATCTGCTCGAGCTTCTGCTGATCCTTCGGATGCAGCTTCAGCGTCGCGGTCACTTTCAGCCGGTCAGGCTGGTCGGGCACGTCCTCGCTCGTCAGGCTCTGGAACGACAGCGGCTTCGCGTACATCGAGTTCGACAGCAGCGTGCGGATGTGCACTTCGTCGGCGGCGAGGCAGATCACGGTGATCTGGTATTCGCGCACGAGATCGGCGTTCGACACGGGCGTTGCGTTGATCGCCTGGCTGACGCCGCGCAGCACGGTGTTGGTGAGCAGCACGACGCCCGTGCCGGCGAGCGCGGGCACGTAATGGCCGGAGCCGGACAGCACGCCGACGGCGGCTGAACACCACAGCGTCGCGGCCGTGTTGATGCCCTGGATCGAGCCCTTGTCGCGCATGATCACACCGCCGCCGAGAAAGCCGACGCCCGACACGACGTACGCGGCGATCTGCGTGACGCCCGCGACGCCGTTGCCGGTCAGCACGCCGAGCGTGACGAACAGGCACGCGCCGCTCGCGACGAGCGTGATCGTGCGCAGGCCGGCCGTGCGCTGACGCATCTGGCGCTCGAGGCCGATGGCGACGCCGCAGGCGAACGCGGTGAAAAGACGGAGTGCGAAATCGAAAGTCATGGTTGTCCTGCCGTGCAAGGCGCGCATAGCGGCTCGCATCGCCGTGGCGCAATGCCGAAGGCGACGCGAGGATAGCCGTCATCGCGCGGTACTGTACCGTGCGTATGCGTCATTCAGTGTGAAACGGTAGGCGTGCGGGCTCGCGGAACGCGAGCCGGGGCAGGAGAACTGCGTCGGACAGGCGTTCAGGCGGCAAGCGGCGCACGCAACGGAGTGCTGCAACTGTCCACGATGGTTCCTGAAGGAAGAATGGGCGGCATTCTAGTGGGCGGCGTGCGCATGCGTCAACCGCCTGGCGGCGGTCGCGCTACTGCGCGGAGCCGATCGTCCCTGTCGCGAGCGCGAGCGCGGCAGCCGCCGACAGCGCGCCGGCGTAGCTGTCGACCTCCGCATTCCGCGCCGCGAGCAGCTGGCTTTGCGCGATCGTCGCATCGGTGACCGAGCCGACGCCGTTCCGGTACGCGGTCAGCGCCGCATCGTAGCTCGTCTGCGCGGCATCGACGAGCGCGGTCGCGGCGTCGTGCGACGCGAGGCTCGTCTGCACCGCGTTCTGCGCGGCGACGACCTGGCGGACGGCTTCCTCCTTGGTCCGCGTGAGGCGCGCGGATGCGCTTTGCGCGTCGTTGCGCGCCTGCATCAGCACGGCCGAACGCAGGCCGCCGTCGTACAGCGGGATCGTCACGCCGAGGAACACGCCGCCGCCGTAGCGGCTGCCGTTCAGGTTGACGGTCGGCGCCTGGTCGCCGATCGCGGGCAGCGCTGAGATGGCCGTGCCGCCGCTCGCATACGACGTCGAAGCGGACAGGAATATCTTCGGCATGAACGCGGCTTCGGCGGCCTTGATCTTCGCGCGATTGGCTTTTTCGAGCGCAAACGCGCCCTGCAGGTCGGGGCGGCGCGCGATCGCGTCCGACACGATCGCGTCGACCGACGAACCGAGCGCGGGCGGCAGCGGCCGTTTCGGCAGCGCGGCGATCGTCGGTTTCGACAGCGGCGAGATGCCGAGCGCGGACACGAGGGCGAGGTAGCTGTCGCTCTCCGTGCCGCTCGCCTGTACGAGCGCGAGGTTCGCCTGCGCACGGTTCTGCGTCGCCTGCGCGAGCTCGACGACCGTGCCGACGCCATGCTTGAGCCGCGCGCGGGACGCCGCGAGGATCGCGTCCGCGTTCGCGAGGCCCTGCTGCGCGCTGAGTGCGCGCGAGCGCGCGGCCTCGTACCGGTAGTACGCGACGGTCACGTCGTGAATCACTTGCTGGTGCACGGCCGTGAACGCGACGTTCGATGCGATCGACGCCTGTTCGGCCGCTTCCACGCGCGCCGCGCGTCCGCCGAAATCGAACAGCAGCCATTGCAGCGACAGCGCCGAGATCGTGCCGTGCACGGTCGTGTCGCTCGACGAGTCGCCGAGTACCGTCGACGTCGAGCCGTGGCTCGCCTGGTACGCGCCCATGGCCGTCGCGGACAGCTTCGGCAGGTAGGCGGCTTTCGCGATGCCGACCGCGAGCGCCGCATTGCGCGCGTCGTTCCATGCGATGCGCGTCAGCGGGTTCGCCGATTCGGCGAGGTCGATCAGCTCGGGCAGCGTGTACGCATGCGCGGAATCGAGCGCGGCAGGCGGCGCTACCGACGCGAGCGCGGGCGTGGCCGGCAGCGTGTAGTCGTGCGCGCCTTGCGCGGTCGCGCGCGGCGGTGCGGGCACGACGTCGCCCGCGGCCGAGGTCTGCGGCTGCCACGGGCGGTCGGACGCCTCCGGCGCCAGATCGATCGACGACGTCGCGCAGCCGGCCAGCGCGACGGCGGTCGCGAGGGCGGTGGCGGCGATCGAGGCGGCCGGCGGTTCAGGTAGGCGCATGGGGGGCAGGCTCCTTCGGTGTGGCTTGACGGGCGGCGTCGGCGATGTGCGCGAGCCGCGTGTCGATCAGGTTCAGCAGCGCGTCGCGTGCGGGGTCGGTGGGGGCGACATTCGGCGGTGGGGCTGGCGGCGCGGGGGAATCCGCGCGAGGCGCGGCTTCGTCGTCGTGCAGGTCGACCACGCGTGCGAGCCGCGCGCCGATCGCCGCGTCGCCCGGTGCGCGCTCGGCGAGCAGGAACAGCGGGCCTTCGAGCGCGCCGAGTTCCGCGAGTGCGCGCCGCCGTGCGGCGAGCCACGTGGCGGCCGGCCGCACCCACGACGGTTCGTAATGGATCAGGCCGAGCTCCTGCGAGATCGCGCCGTGGCGTGCGAACGCTTCGGCGGCCAGCGCGCGCCGCTCGGCCCGCTGAGCGATCTGCGCGACGCGCCGCCACTGGTCGAGCAGCGCGGCGAGCGCCGCGTCGATCTGCTTGCCGATGCTGACGGGCCAGATGCGCGTAAACACGAGATACACGACTACGTTGCCGAGCAGGATGCCGATCGTGCGATCGCGCGCGAGCGTCAGGTCGAAGCCGGGGCCCGCGCCCTGGATCACGCACAGGAAGAACGCGAATGCGACCTGGAAGCCCGCGTAGGCGATGCGCGGCGACCCGAACGCGACCCACGCGGCGAGCCATGCGCCGGCGAACACGAGCGCCATCAGCTCGCCGATCGACGACAGCGACGGCACGACGAATACGAGCGCGGCGGTGCCGAGCAGCGCGCCGACGATGCAGCCGGCGATGCGCAGCGTGAGCTTCTCGACCGTCTCGGCCGTCGAGCCGAGCGACACCATGTAGCAGGTGATGAAGCAGGTATGGATGCCCGACCAGTCGAGCTGCGAGTACAGCAGGTAGCAGAACATCGCCGCCGCCGTCGTCTTCAGCGCATAGCGGATGTGGTCGGGATTGGTGCGCGCGTCGGGCAGGAAGAAGCCGCCGCCGGGGGCGGGCGGTGCGGCGGGTTCGGCAGGCGTGTCGGCGGCGTGCGCGTGGGCCGTGTCGGCCGAAGCATCGGCCTCGGCCGGTTCCGCGAAGTGCGTGATCGCCGTGTGCAGATCCGTCGCGACGACGCGCGCGAGCGGTGGCAGCGCTTCGGCTGCCGGTAGCGCGAGCGTCACGTCGACCGGATAACCGCCGCGTTCGAGGATGGCGGCCATCTCGTCGAGCGTCGTCGCGATCGGCTCGACAAACGCGTCGGGCAGCCGCGCATCGGGTTCGCGGTCGGCGAGCGCGACCGCGACGAGCAGCGCGGTGCTCGATGCGATGGCCTGCCGCAGTGCGACGACGTCGGCGGCCGCCGACGAGCCTTCGAGCTTCGACAGCTTGAGCCACGTGAGCAACTGCTTGTCGCCTTCGCGCAGGCTCGCGTCGAACGCGGCGCGAGCATCGCCGCTGTCATCGCCGCGCAGCCGTCGCGCGGCGAGCCGCAGCCGTTTCGCGAGCTGCGCGTGCACGAGCTTGCGCGGCGACGGTGCGATCAGCAGGTTGACGACGATCGCGACACCGACCGGGATCGCGACCATCAGCCATGCATAGAGCAGCGCGCGTGTCGCGGCTTCGCCGAACGGCGCCAGTCCGAGCTGGTCGAGCCCGAAGCCGACGATCATCGCGAGGATCGCGCCGACGGGGCGCAGCTTGCTGGCGGATGTCAGGTAGAGCAGGCCGATCGACATCACGGTCATGCAGGCGACCCGCAGGATCGAATAGTCGATGCTGAAGATCGCGACGCCCATCACGAGCGCGATCACGACCGTGACGAGCAGCAGCATCGCGACCGCAAGCACGACGCTCGTCACGCGGTCGGCACGGTTCAGGAAGAACACGACATACGCGGAGATTGCGGCTTCCGGCGTGCCGTAGCCGCTCGTCACGAGCACGACCAGCGCGCAGATCAGCGCGACGCGCACGGCCATCGCCGTGCGCCCCGGAAACGGTGCCAGCAGCCGCAGGACTTCGCGCGGGCCCGGCGAGCGGACGTCAGCGGCAGGCAGTGCCATGCCGGACCTCGACGATCGCGCTGGCGCCGACGCGCACGAGCTTGCCGTCGGGTTCGTCGAGCTTCACGCGCACGGGGAAGCGCTGCGCGACGTGTACCCAGTTCACCGAGTTCTGCACGATCGGCAGCGAGCGCGGCAGGTTGATGCGAGCACTGTCCGCGATGCCCGCGCCGATGCCGACGACCTTGCCCGTCATCGGGCGGCTGCGGTCGATCATCGAATAGACGGTCGCGCAGTCTCCGACCTCGATGCGATTCAGCAACGTTTCGCGGAAATTGCCGACGGCGAACCATTCGCTTGCGTCGATCAGCGTGAAGATCGACTGGTTCGGCGCGAGGGTCTCGCCGGCGAGCACGGTCAAGCCTGTCACGAGCCCGTTGTGCGGCGCGCGCACGACCGTATCGTCGAGCGCGTGCTGCGCGCGGGCCAGCGCGGCCTCGCGCGCATGCAGCGTCGCGATCGCGTCGGCTTCGTCGCCGATCGTCTGTGTGGACGCGCGTTGCTGTTCCTGCGCCTGCGCGAGCGACACGGCCGCGTCGCGCTGGCGGACCTTCGCCTGGTCGAACTGCTGCGCGCTGACGTAGCCCTGCGCGGCGAGCGGCGCGAGCCGGTTCACGTCGCGCGTCGCAAGGTCGGCGTTCTGCGTCGCGCGCTTGACCTGCTCGGCGGCGACCGACGCGTTCGAGCGTTCGCCGATCAGCGAACGGCGGCGCGTGTCGAGCGATGCGCGCGCGAGCTCGAGGTCGGCTTGCGCCTGCGCAACCGTCAGCCGGTACGGTACGGGATCGATTTCGTACAGCAGGTCGCCTTTCGCGACGCGCTGGTTTTCATGCACCGCGAGCCGCACGATGCGCCCGCCGACAGGCGACGCGACATGCACGACGTCCGCGTCGATCGACGCGTCGTCGGTGGACGGGTAGGCCGTCGTGCGGTGGTATGCGTACGCGAGCGCCGCGATGCCGAGCGCGACGATCGCGAGCGCGATCACGCGGCCTTTCATGGAGGGGCGGGCGGTTCCGGCGGCCTTCATGCGAACGGCCCCGTGCCGGTGAGCCATACGAGCACGGCGATCACGAGCCCGATCGCGGTGCAGACGGCAAGCTGGTAAGGGACCGTGGCGGCCCAGCCGGTCGCGACGAACACGCGGTGCGCAACGATCGCGCCGACGATGCCGACGATCGCGCTGACGAGCCAGAGCGGGAAATACGCGCCGAACAGCACGTACGACGGTGCGCCGCGCGATGCGCAGCCCGCGAGCGGCAGGGCTGGCGTCAGGACGGCGGCGACGCGCAGGGGCGCGCGCGGCGTTGTTTTTCTCATGGTGTGACGAGCTCGACGATGGGGGTGGATGCCGGGCGCGGCGCAATGCGGTTCGTCGCCGCGACGACGATTCCGAGATACGGGGCCGATAATAAAGCAGCGCGATGCGGACCGCCAGCCGTCCGTCTCCAGGGGGGCGGCACGGGCCACGGCCGGTCGCGGTCGCGCTGGCGGCGGTGCCGGCCCGTCCGGCATCGCATTTCGGCGGCGGGGCGGCCGGATCGCCGTGATTCTGCCAGCGCAAGCTCGTGTAGGGTTGCTAACGGACTGTAAAGGATGGTCAGATGAAAGAGGGTTGGCGAAATTTACCGCGCTGATGCGGCGGAATCGGCGTGGAAACGGCCGATCACCGCACGAAGCCGCGCGAGCCACCACCGGCGGCCGCGACCGGTCGTCGCGGCCGGGATCTGTGTACCATCGTGCGTATGGCGCGAAGCGCGGCACGGGGCGTCACGGCCCCGTGCGACGCGCGTCGCGGAAGCCGTATCGCAACGAAGGTGAGCGCTCCATGCGAAGTTTCTTTGTCCGGTTCATTGCAATCGGCGTGCTGTTCCATCTGTATGTCGGGATGCGGATCATTCCCGCCGCGTTCGCGTCGCCGGTCGCGCGCACGATCGCGGCGCTCCTGCTGGCGAGCTTCGTCGTGCTGATCCCGGTCGGCATGTTCTCGCGCCGCTTCGACGAAGGCTGGGCCGCGACGCTGGCAGGCTGGACCGGTGCGCTCGTGATGGGTTTCTTTTCGTCGCTGCTGGTGTTGACGTTCCTGCGCGAGTTCGTGCTGCTCGGCGTGTTCGCGTGGCGGCAGCTCGGGCACGACGGCGCGTGGAGCGGCGCCGCGGCCGACACGGCGCTCGGCGTGCTGGCGGCCGCGGTGCTCGTCACCGCGATCGGGTTTGCGGGCGCGCGCCGCACGGCGGCGGTCAAGCGCGTGTCGATTCCGGTCGCCGGGCTGCCGGCCGCGCTCGACGGGCTGACGATCGTGCAACTGTCCGACATCCACGTCGGGCCGACGATCAAGCGGCCCTATATCGAACGGATCGTGCGCGCGGTCAATGCGCTCGATGCGGACCTCGTCGTCGTGACGGGCGACGTGGTCGACGGTTCGGTCAAGCGCCTGCGCGAACACACCGCGCCGCTCGGCCGCATGCAGTCGCGACACGGCAGCTTTCTCGTGACGGGCAATCACGAGTATTACGCGGGCGCGCATGAGTGGATCGACGAATTCCGGCGCATCGGGCTGACGGTGCTGCTGAACGAGCACGTGCTGATCGAGCACGACGGCGCGCGTGCGGTGCTCGCCGGCGTGACCGACTTCACGGCGGGCGGGTTCGATCCCGCGCATCGGAGCGACCCCGAGCAGGCGCTGGCGGGCGCGCCGCGCGACGTCGGCACGAAGATCCTGCTCGCGCACCAGCCGCGCAGCGCGGAAGCGGCGAACCGCGCGGGTTTTACCGTGCAACTGTCGGGGCACACGCACGGCGGCCAGTTCCTGCCGTGGCCGCCGTTCGTGCGGATGCAGCAGCCGGTGATCGGCGGGCTGAGCCGCTTCGGCGATCTGTGGCTCTATACGAGCCGCGGCACCGGATACTGGGGGCCGCCGAACCGGTTCGGCGTGCCGTCCGAGATCACGCTGATCCGGCTGACGCGCGGCGGCTAGCGAGCCCCGTCATTCGATGCGGGCGATTTCGTCGAAGTCGAAGCGCGGGCTGCGCGGGAACAGGCCGGCCGGATCGCCGTAGCCGAGATTCACGAGGAAGTTGCTCTTGATCGCGGTGCCCGCGAAGAATTCGGCATCGACCTTCGCGCCGTCGAAGCCCGACATCGGGCCCGCATCGAGGCCGAGCGCGCGTGCGGCGAGGATCAGGTACGCGCCTTGCAGCGACGAGTTGCGGAACGCGGTGGCCTCGATCAGCGCATCGTTGCCGGCGAACCAGCTGCGTGCGTCGGCGTGCGGGAACAGGCGCGGCAGGTGATCGAGGAACGCGAAATCCATCGCGACGATCACGGTGACGGGCGCGGCCATCGTCTTCGCGAGATTGCCTGCGGACAACGCGGGCTTCAGGCGCGCCTTCGCTTCGGGCGACTTGACGAACACGAAGCGCGCGGGGCTCGAGTTCGCCGACGTCGGGCCGAATTTCGTCAGGTCGATGAGCCGGTGCAGCGTCGTGTCGTCGACGGGCTTGTCCTGCCACGCGTTGTGCGTGCGCGCGGTGAGGAACAGTTGATCGAGGGCGGAATCGGAGAGCGTCGTCATGATGGGATCCGGAAAGAACACGGCCGGGGCGCGCCGGCAGGCATGGCGGAAGAAAGCCGGCGCCCCGCGGCAGGGCGCCGCGACACGCCGCGATGATAGCGTGATGCGCGAACGCGCATCGCGGTGCGCGGCGGTTTCGTTTCATCGGCCCTTTCATCGGCGAATCACAGCGCATGGCGGCGCGCGGCGCCGTTGGCTAGTATGCAGACATGCGCTGTTCGTCCCGTTCATCGCCCGTTTCTTTCCGACATGTCGACGCCCGATCTTTTCTCTGACACGCCCGTGCCCGACGTGGACTGGTACCCGGACTGGCTCGCGCAACCCGACGCCGACCGCGCGCTGGCCGCGCTGATCGGCGAGGTCGCGTGGCGGCAGGACACGATCCGCACGCCGCGCGGCCGCATTCCGTTGCCGAGGCTCACGGCGTGGCAGGGCGAGCCCGACGCCGTTTACGTGTATTCGGGGATCCGCAACGTGCCGGCGCCGTGGACGCCGGCCGTGCTCGACCTGAAGCACGCGGTCGAGGCGACATGCGGTGCGCGATTCAACAGCGTGCTGCTCAATCGCTACCGCAACGGGCAGGACAGCCTCGGCTGGCACGCGGACAACGAGCCAGAACTCGGCGATGCGCCGGTGATCGCGTCGGTGAGCCTCGGTGCAATGCGCGTGTTCGATCTTCGCCATCGCGCGACCGGCGTCACGCATGCGTATCGCCTCGTGCACGGCAGCCTGCTGGTGATGCGTGGACGCACGCAGTCCGAGTGGCAGCATCGCGTGCCGAAGGCGCCGAGCGTGGAGGGCGAGCGCGTCAACCTGACATTCCGGCGTGTGATGCCGGCCGGTACGGGCCGGTAGCGGCAGGCTGTCACAGCGGTGCCCGGGTGGCCGGGAGATTCCCGCCCCATTTTTGTGACCCACGAACGACCGATGCACGCAATCGGCCGCACGTGCGGCACGTTGCCGCATGAGCGTTGTACCGTGCTGCCTGAAGCGGCTTTGAGGCCCGTCCCATATGGGTTTCAGGAATATTCGATCGACCGGCCGGTTCCGATAGATGAGTGAAACCTCTGATGGTGCGTCGCAACAATCATTGACTAGACTGTCGAATGGCTGAAACGCGCCGCATACCGGCGCGACCCTTTCGACATGCCCCGTGCGTTGCCGATGCAACGCGCAAGGGGGCAGGAGCTTAACGCGTGACCGTACTCGACCCTTCCTTCGAACCCTCGCTGCACGTCTTCGAACAAGACGGCGGATGGCAATGGGCGCTGACGGTGAAGCGGGCGACCGGCGTCGGGGTGAAAGTCGTCGCATTCAGTCGGGAAGGCTTTCGCGGCGAAGCCGAGGCGTACGCCGCCGGCCAGCTTGCCCGCGCCGAGTATGACGCCGCCGTGACGGCCTGACGCCGTCGCGTCGATCCCGCCCGAGGATCGACTTACCGTTCATCGCCCGCTGCCGGACGGTTCCTTCCGATCGTTTTCCCGTTTCCCGCCCGCCGCGAGGTGCGCATCACGCGACACCGCGCGCGGTGCGCCAGCGCGTCTGCCTGAGCGCGCCCGCCGCGCCAAATGGTCCGTACCATTCGACACGCGCGTGCCATACGCCGCGCTTAACGTCCTTGCACAGTGCCCGTCGCGTCGGCGATGCGGCCCGCGCCGCGGTTCGCGCCGCCGGGGACCGGGCGACGATTCATCGACAAGAACGCAGGTCATGTGCGACGACTACACCGACTACAACCGCGATGCGCGCGGCGGATCGCGCACGGCGCGTTCGCCGGAGCGGGGATTCACGTTGATCGAGGTGCTGATCGCGCTGGCGATCGTGGCGGTCGCGCTCGGCGCCGTGATGCGCGCGATCGGTGCGCTCGCATCCGATACCGATACGGCACGCATGCGCCTGCTCGCGTTATGGAGTGCCGACAACGCGCTCGGCGAGATCCGCATCGCGTCGACCTGGCCATCCGTCGGGTCGAACACGTTTGCCTGCCCGCAGGGCCGTTACCGGTTCGTGTGCCGCCAGTCGGTGGCCGAGCTGCCGAGCCCGCTCGTGCGTCGCGTGACAGTGAGCGTCTATCCGTCCGCGTCGAGCCGCAACGTGCTCGCCGAAGTCGTCACGGTGATCCAGAATGAAGCGCGTCGCTGAGCCGCGCGCGGCGGTGCGCGCGCGCGGCTTCACGCTGATCGAAATGCTGGTCGCGATCGCGTTGCTCGCCGTGATCGCGCTGCTGTCGTGGCGCGGCCTCGACGCGACGATCCGCGGCCGCGACGATATCGCGTCGAATCTGGCGCAAACGCGTCTGCTCGGCCGCTATTTCTCCCAGCTGCAGTTCGACCTGATGAGCCTGGTGACAGCCGACGAAGTGTTCGGGCCGCCGCTGCGCATCCGCCCGAATGAACTGGTGATGGTGCGCCATCTCGGTGTCGGCGGCGGGCCGACGCAGATGCAGGTCGTGCGCTACCAGCTCAACGGGCGCGAGCTCGCGCGCAGCGCGTCGCAGCCGCTCCCGTCGCTGGCCGAGGTCGACGACGCGCTGCATCACATGGATGCGTTCGCGCGGGTGGTGGCCAGCAACGACGCGCGGTCGATGCAGCTTGCCGTGTGGATTCAGCCGGGCGGATGGACGACGAGCCAGACCGTCATCGAGCAGGCTTACGCGCAGTTTCTTGCCCAGCACGGCATCAGCAACATCACGTCGCTCGGGATGCCGCTGCCGCGCGGGGTGCGCTTCACGGTCACGATGGGCTCGCCGGCGGTGGAATACGTGCGGACGATTCCGATCGGACAGTGACGGCGGCGCGTGCCGCCCCGGCCCGAAGCGTGTTCCGTCCCCCGGGCAAAAAGGTCCGTAACTTTCGTCATACGTCTGTTATTGGCCGTCCGTTAGTCTCGTGGCGAGCATGACCGCCGCGACCGGTTCCATTGGCCGGTTCAGCGGCGGCATCGACAAACGGGAAGGGGGCGAACGTGACGGTCGAGCACCGGCATGATGCATACGCGGGCGCGTCGGGGAGCGACGCGCGCGGGCAACGGCAATCGGCGGCGATCCTGAGCCGCGCACAAAACTGGCACAGCGCCGGACGGTTCGACGACGCTGCGCGCGAATATCTCGCCGTGCTCGCGAAGGAGCCGGACAATCCCCACGCGCTGCACCTGTATGGCGTACTGCAGTTCCAGCGCGGCGCGGCGGACGACGCTGAAGCGTTGCTGCGCCAGTCGATCGCGATCGCACCCGGCACGCGCGCGCTGTCGGACCTCGGCGCGATCGCAGGCGAGCGCGGCCGCGTCGACGAGGCGCTCGAGCACTTCACTGCCGCGCTGCGCGCGACGCCCGACGACGTGCAGACGCTCGTGCGTCACGGCAATACGCTGATCGGGCTGCGCCGCTACGACGACGCACTCGCATCGTTCGACCGCGCGCTCGCGGTGTCGCCGCTCGTGCTCGATGCGCTCTGCAATCGCGGCAGCGCGTTGCGTGCGCTGGGCCGCTTCGACGAGGCGCTCGACACCTACGATCGCGCGCTGATGGTCGATCCGCGTTCGTTCGAATCGTGGTTCAACCACGGCCTCGTGCTGCGCGAACTGCAGCGGCCGGCCGATGCGCTGCAGTGCTTCGATCGCGCCAACGCGATCCGGCCCGGCGTCGCCGCGATCATGGCCGAGCGCGGCCGCACGCTGATCGAGCTTGATCGGCCGGGCGAAGCGCTCGCCGCCTTCAACGAAGCGATCGCGTCAAATCCCGCGCGCATCGACGTGCTCTACAACAGCGCGGTGGCGCTCGAACGGCTCGGTCGCGCCGACGAATCGCTCGACCGCTGCGAGCGCGTGCTGATGCTCGATCCGGAGCATGTCCGCGCTCATGCGACCCGTGGCAATGCGTTGCTGCAGCTCAAGCGCTACGACGAAGCGCTGGCCGGTTATGCGCGCGCGCTGGCGCTCGATCCGCACGCGGCGGAGACGTTGTGCAACCGCGGCACCGCATTACGTTATCTGAAACGTTACGACGACGCGCTGGCCAGCTACGACGCCGCGCTCGCGTGCGACGCGCGGTTCGCCGAGGCGTGGACCAACCGCAGCAGCGTGTTGCAGGACCTGCGCCGCTACGACGAAGCGATGGCGTCGCTCGACCGCGCGCTCATGCTGCGCCCCGATCACGCGACGAACTGGCTCAATCGAGGCAACCTGCATTTCGAAACCGCACGCACGGACGACGCGCTCGCCGCGTACGACCGCGCGATCGCGCTGCGTCCCGACTACGCCGAAGCGCATTTCGCGCGCGCATCGCTGTATCTGGTCGAAGGCGATTTCGCGCGCGGCTGGCCCGAATACGAATGGCGGCTGCGCGATGCGCAGCTTGCGCGGCACTATCGGCCGTTCACGCAGCCGGCGTGGCAGGGCGACACGCCGCTCGACGGCAGGACCGTGCTGATTCACGCGGAACAGGGTTTCGGCGACACGCTGCAATTTTGCCGCTATGTGCCGCTGGTGGCCGCGCGCGGCGCACGCGTCGTGTTCGAGGTACAGCCGCCGCTGCGCGCGCTGATGGCGTCGTTGCCCGGTGCGGCCGACGTGATCGCGCGCGGCGAGCTGCTGCCCGCATTCGACTGCCAGGCGCCGCTGTTGAGCCTGCCGCATGCGTTTCGCACCGACGCAGCCACCATCCCGCGCACCGGCCCCTACCTGCATGCGGACCCGTGGCGCATGCGTCGGTGGCAGGCACTGCTGGGCGAACGGCGCCGGCCGCGGATCGGGCTCGCATGGGCCGGCAATCCCGAGCACCGCAACGATCACAACCGGTCGATCGACTTCTCGCGGCTCGCGCCGCTGTTCGATCTCGACATCGACTGGATCAGCCTGCAAAAGCCCGTGCGCGAACGCGACGAGGCGCGGCTCGCAACTGCGCCGGTTCGCCGCGTCGACGACGAGCTCGGCGACTTCGCGGATACGGCCGCACTGATCGGCGCACTGGATCTCGTGATCGCGGTCGATTCGGCGGTCGCGCATCTGGCGGGCGCGCTGGGTCATCCGGTCTGGGTGCTGCTGCCCGATCCGCCTGAGTGGCGCTGGATGCGTACGCGCGGCGACAGCCCGTGGTATCCGTCCGCGCGGCTGTTCCGGCAGCCGGCGCCGGGGGACTGGACGGGCGCGATCGATGCGGTGCATGCCGCGCTCGAGCCGATGACACGTTAGACACGACACGCGACACGAACAGCGACCAGTGGGAGCCACACGATGACACCGAACGGGGAAGGGACGACATTCGCGAGCGCGCCGGTCGCGCCGGATCGCCGTCCGCCCGACGCCGCGCAGCTCGAACGGCTGCTCCTGCGCGCACGCAGGGCGCACCACGAGGGCGCGCTGCAGCATGCGGAGAACGCGTATGCCGAATTGCTGACGCTCGATCCCGAGCATCCGGAGGCGCTTCACCTGCTCGGCGCGGTGCGCTTCCAGCAGGGGCGGCTCGACGATGCCGAGCCGCTGATGCGGCGCTCGGTCGAGCGCCGGCCGGTGCCGCTCGCGCTCGCGAACTATGCGGCGGTGCTGGCCGGACTCGGACGGGAGCACGATGCGCTCGCGCGCCTCGACGAGGCGCTCGCGATCAATCCCGTCCATCAGCGCGTATTGTTTCAGCGCGCCGGGCTGCTCGCGCAACTCGCGCGGCACGACGACGCACGCACGGTCTACGATCGCCTGCTCGAACTGACGCCCGGCTTCGCCGACGGCTATGTGAAGCGCAGCGACATGCTGCGCGCACTCGGCCGCCATGACGAAGCGCTCGCCGACTGCGACCGGTCGATCGCGCTCGCCGGGCGTTCGTTCGACGCGATGCGCGCGCGCGGTCTCGCGCTGCGCGAACTCGGCCGTTTCCGCGATGCGGTCGACAGCTATGGCCACGCGCTCGCGCAGACGCCGGGCAGCGCCGAAGTGCTGTTCTTGCGCGGCGTCGCGTATCTGGACCTGCACGATCCGGAACGCGCGCTCGCGGATTTCAATGCGGCGATCGCGACGAGCCCGACCTTCGTCGATGCGATCTTCAACAGCTCGATCGCGCTGGAGCAGCTCGGCCGGCACGACGAGGCGCTCGGACGCTGCGACCGCGTGCTCGCGATCGATCCGCGCCATGCGCGGGCGCTCGCGAACCGCGGCAACGCGGCCAGCCACCTGGAGCGCTACCGTGACGCGGTCGACAGCTACGCGCGCGCGCTCGATGCGGAACCGCACAGTACCGGCGTGCTGTGCAACTACGCGAGCGCGCTGATGCGCGTCGAACGTCACGACGATGCACGCCACATGTGCGACCGCGCGCTTGCACTCGATGCAGGTTTCGTACCCGCCTGGTTCACACGCGGTCGCGTGCAGCTCGAAACGCATCGCTACGAGGCCGCGCTCGACGATTTCGCGCGCGTGATCGACGCGACGCCGCGCGACAAGCTCGCGCACTTTCACATGGGCAACGCGCTGCGCGCGCTGCGGCGCCACGACGCCGCGCGGCAAGCGTATGCGGAGGCGATCGAACTCGATCCCGACTACGTGCTCGCGCACTGCATGCGCGCGTTCCTGTGCCTGTCGATCGGCGATTTCGAAGCGGGCTGGGCCGAGTACGAATGGCGCTGGCGCGACACGCAGCTCGACGCGAGCCGGCGCACGTTTGCGCAGCCGCGCTGGACCCGCGGGATGCCGCTCGACGGGCAGACGATCCTGCTATATCCGGAACAGGGGCTCGGCGACACGCTGCAGTTCTGCCGTTACGTGCCGCTCGTGAAAGCGCTCGGTGCACGCGTCGTGCTCGAGGCGCCGGTCGAGCTGAAGGCGCTGTTCACGACGCTCGACGGCGTCGACACGCTGGTCGCGCGCGGCGAGCCGCTGCCGCCGTTCGACCTGCATTGCCCGCTGCTGAGCCTGCCGCTAGAGTTCCGTACGGACCTGGCGTCGATTCCGGCGGGCGTGCCGTATCTCGCCGCCGATCCGGCACGCGTCGCGCGCTGGCGCGAACGGCTCGGCGCATCGACACGGCCGCGTATCGGCCTCGTGTGGTCCGGCAACCCGCTACACCTGAACGACCGTAACCGCTCGATGACGCTCGCGGATCTGCTGCCGCTGTTCGACGACCGCTACGAGTGGATCAGCCTGCAGAAGGTGGTGCGCGACGAGGATCTGCCGGTGCTCGACGCGAGCGCGGTCCGCTTCGTCGGCGACGATCTGGCGGACTTCGCCGACACGGCGGCGCTGACCGCGCTGATGGACGGCGTCGTCAGCGTCGATACGTCCGTCGCGCACCTCGCCGGCGCGCTCGGCCGGCCGCTGGCGCTGATGATTCCGCATACGCCCGATTTCCGCTGGCTGCTGGAGCGGGACGACAGCCCGTGGTATCCGTCCGCGCGATTGTTCCGCCAGCCCGAGGGCGGGCAGTGGGCGCCTGTCGTCGAGCGGATCGCGGCCGAGTTGCCGACGCTCGTTGGTGGGGGCGCGCGGTGAGTGCGCACCGTGAGGCTGCGCCGTTCGCCGGATTCGGTGTCGGCGCCGTGCCGTTGAGCGCGGTGCTCGCCGATGCGCTACGCAATGCGCGCACGCGTCTCGAACAGCGCGACTTCGCGGGGGCCGGGCGGCTCTACGAAGGCGTGCTGACGATGGCGCCCGACCACGTCGAGGCATTGCACCTGCTCGGCCTCGTGTACCTGAAGCTCGGTGATCCCATGCGGGCGGAGCCGCTGATTGCGCGGTCGATGCGGTTCGGGCTGAACCAGCCGTGGAATCTCGCGAACCACGCGGCGGCGCTGACCGGCGTCGGTCGTCATCGCGACGCGCTCGCGGTTGCCGACCGCGCGCTCGCGGCAGATCCGGACCATGCACCGTCGAATGCGGCGCGCGGCGACGCGCTGCTCGCGCTCGGACAATACGACGCAGCGCTCGCGGCCTACGATCGCGCGCTGGTGCGCGAGCCGGCCCGCGCCGCGGCGTGGTGCAAGCGAGGCGAGACGCTGAGGCGGCTCGAGCGGCCCGCCGATGCGCTGATCAGCATCGAGCGCGCGCTGCGGATCGATGAGAACGATCCGGCCGCGCATACCGAACGAGGGCATGCGTTGCGCGCGCTCGGTCATCGCGAGCAGGCGCTGCACAGCTATCAGCTTGCGATGGTCGTGCGCGGCAAGACGCCCGATCTCGTCTATGCGTGCGGCGTGGCGATGACCGAACTCGGCCGTCCGGCCGATGCGCTCGCGTGCCTCGACGAGGGGCTCGCGCGGCTGCCGAACGACGAACAACTGCTGTACGCGAGTTGCGTCGCGCTGGATCTGCTGCATGCCCGCGACGAATTGCTGAAACGCTGCGACCGGCTGCTGGCGTTGAATCGCGGCAACGTCGCGGCATGGGTCGGACGCGGCAATGCGCTGCTGGGGCTCGAACGCTACGACGAAGCCGCGCACGCGTATCGCGAAGCGCTGGCGCGCAAGCCCGACGATATCGACGCGCGACGCAACCGCGCGGCCGCACTGCGTGCGCTCGGCCGGTTCGACGACGCGCTCGCCGATTACGACGCGGCGCTCGCGCTGACGGGCCCGCATGTCGAGCTGCATTACAACCGTGCACTCGCGCTACAGCAGCTCGGCCGCTACGACGAAGCGCTCGCGAGCCACGCGGCGGCGGCGGCCGCGCCGGCGGACGTCGCGCAGGCATTGTTTACCCGTGCGCTCGCGCGCCAGCACCTGGGCGACTACGACGTGGCGCTGGCCGATTATGCCGACGCGTGCCGGCGCGATCCGCACCACGGCGCCGCGCGCCGGTCGGAGGCGTTCTGCCGGCTGCTGATGGGCGATTTCGACGCGGGCTGGCGGCAGCACGAGACGCGCTGGGACGCGGCCGACGTGATGCTGCACCGGCGTCATGCCGACCGGCCGCTTTGGACCGGCGACGAACCGCTCGCGGGCCGCACGCTGCTGCTGCACGCGGAACAGGGTTACGGCGACACACTGCAGTTCTGCCGTTACGCGAGCCTCGCGCACGACCTCGGCGCGACCGTGATCGTCGAAGCGCCGGCCGCGCTCGGCGAGTTGCTCGGCACGCTGCGCGGCGTGAGCCGGATCGTCACCGACGGGCAGCCGACGCCGGCGTTCGATCTGCAGTGTCCGCTGATGAGCCTGCCGTACGCGTTCCGCACGACGCTCGACACGGTGCCGGCCGACGTGCCGTACCTGCATGCCGATGCGCTTCGGCGCGCTGCGTGGGCGCAGCGTCTCGACGCACTTGCGCCGCCGGGCCGGCTGCGGGTCGGGCTCGCGTGGTCCGGCAATCCGCGTCACGCAAACGACGAGAACCGCTCGATACCGTTCGCCGCGCTCGCGCCGCTCGTCGCCGCGCACGATGCGACGTGCGTGAGTTTGCAACCGCAGGTGCGTGCGCGCGACGCCGACGCGTTCGCCGCGAGCGGCGTGCTGTCGTTCGCGGATGCGTTGACGGATTTCGCCGAAACGGCCGCGCTGGTCGACACGCTGGATCTCGTGATCGGCGTCGATACGTCGGTCGCGCATCTGGCCGGCGCGCTCGGGCGGCCCGTATGGGTGCTGCTGCCGCTGGTGCCGGACTGGCGCTGGCTGCTCGAGCGCGACGACAGCCCGTGGTATCCGGCCGCGACGCTGTTCCGGCAGATGCGGCCCGGCGACTGGCCGGCGGTGATCGGCCGGGTGGCCGAAGCGCTCGGCGGGGTGCGCCGCGCGGACCCCGAACGGGCGTGACCGGCCTTCCATGACAAAAGCTACGGACCTTTTCGCGGCGGCCGGAATGATCCGTAACAGTCGCCACGCCGCTGCCATTCGCGCTTCGTATGGTCTCCGGATTCCAGCGGCCTGTTTCGGGCGCAACGACATGTGCGGTGCCGGACGGGCACCGCGCGCAATTTCCTAGCATCGGGGTGGAAAGAATGGCAGCACGCGCACGTACGGATCGGCAACCTCGCGCCACGGCCTCGCGGTCGGTCCTGAAGTCGGAACTGAGCCCGCTGTACCGCGCGGTCGTGCTGATGCTCGCGGCAGGCGTGTCCGCGCATGCGCATGCGGCGGGCATCACGAACCTGGGGCAGGCCACCGCGCGGGCGTCGGGCGGCGGCGCGGGCGGTGTCGGCGGCGTGCCGGGCATGCCGAATCTCGGCGTGTCGCCGCAGCAGGCGCTGCAGGCGAGCCAGCCGTCGATCCGCAACCTCGGCTATGCCGCGCATGCGATTGCCGCGCAGATCGCGGCGCAGCAGAACGCGGCCGCGGCGGCGGCGAAGCTGCCGTCGACCGTACCGAACGGGCTCGCGCCGGGCGGGCTGCAGGTCGCGGCGGGGGCGACGGGCGATACCAACAACCCGGTGCTGTGGTTCAACGCGAACGCGCCGACGCAGAATACCGACGCGACCGGGCACGTGAACGTCGATGTCAAGCAGACCGGGCAGAACGCGGTGCTGACGTGGGAGACGATGAACGTCGGCCGGCAGACGACGCTCAATTTCGATCAGTCGGGCGGCACGCAGACGAATGGCGCGAACAACTGGGCCGTGTTGAACCGGGTCAACGATCCGAGCGGGCGGCCGAGTCAGATTCTGGGGAACATCACCGCGCAGGGGGCGGTGTACGTGATCAACCGGAATGGCGTGCTGTTTGGCGCCGGGTCGCAGGTGAACGTGCATTCGCTGGTGGCGTCGTCGCTCGACGTGCTGAACATGAACAACTACAACCAGACCATGCTGAACCGGGTGCCGGTTGTGACGGACAACACGCTTGCGCAGGATGCCGCCGGGATCGTCGCGAGCAACAAGCAGTTCCTGAGCCTGCCGGCCGGGACGACGGGCGGGCTCGCGTATCCGGAGTCGGGTAGTTCGACGGGGGTGAATGGTAACAGCCGGATTCCGAACGAGGTGCTGGGCCTCGGCAACCAGGTCAATCTCACGTCCGCCAGCCAGTATCAACCGTGGGGCGATGTCACCATCGAACAGGGCGCGTCGATCACCACGCACGCGAACGGCAACGCGAGCGATGGCGGCTTCGTGATGATCGCTGCGCCGAACGTGACGAATGCCGGGCACATCAAGGCGACGGACGGGCAGGTCGTGCTGGCGGCGGGTGTCGGGGTGAGCCTGCGGCCCAGCTCCGTGCCGACGAATCCGCAGGTGCTGCTGCCGGAACTCAGCGGAAAGATCACGCTGCTCGGCCCGAACGGCCAGATGACCGACATCACGCCGGCCGGCACGCTGACCAATACCGGCATCGTCGAGGCCGCCCGCGGCAACGTGAACCTGCTCGGCAGCCGCGTTGCGCAGAATGGAGTGGTCGGCGTGACGACGAGCGTCAATTCGCCCGGCACGATCACGATTTCCACGGTCGACGAATACAGTTCGAACAACCCGGCCGGAGCCGCCTATCTCGGACAGGCGCTTCAGACGACGGACTCCACCGGAGGCGGCAGCGACACGCACCGCGCCGGCCTGCTGAGCTTCGGTCCCGATTCGGTGACGACGGTGATGCCGGACGGCAACGGCCAGACGACGCCGTCGACACCCGGCGCGACTTTCACGCCGGGCAGCATCGGCATGACGGCCGGCTCGGTGTGGTTCCAGGGCGGCTCACTGATCGAGGCGCCCGGTTCGAAGGTATCGGTCGGGGCGCTGACGCCGTCGGCATCGGGCGCCCAGGCGCCGGCCGGCCAGACCGCCGTGCCGGGCCGGATCTATGTCGACAGCGGCGCGACGATCGACGTGTCGGGTCTCGCGAACGTCGAAGTGCCGATCGCGCAGACGCTCGTGACGGTCGAGCGCATCGGCCAGAACGAACTCGCCGATTCGCCGCTGCTGCGCAACGGGTTTCTGCTCGGGTACAAGAATCTCGTGTTCGACAGCACGCTGACGGGCACGCGCAGCGACGGCGTGTCGTGGGTCGGCAGCCCGATCCTGAACCTGTCCGGCTATGTGAACCTGATTCCGCGCACCGTCGACCAGTTGCTGACCAACGGCGGTTCGATCACGCTGTCGGGCAACGAGGTGATGACTTCGGCGGGCTCGTCGATGAACCTGAACGGCGGCTACGTGCATTACGACGGCGGGATGGTCAACACGACGCGCCTGGTCGATGCCAACGGTGCAATCGTGCCGATCGACAAGGCGAGCCCGTACGACACCTACGTCGGCGTCGCCGGTCAATTCATCGAATCCCATCCGCGCTGGGGCGTGACGAAGTCCTGGTACAACCCGCTGCAGACGACGGGCGTCTATCAGGGCGACTACATCGTCGGCGGCAACGCGGGCACGCTCGATATCTACGGGCTGCAGTCCACGGTGCTGGACGGCGACATCAGCGCACAGGCGTTCGGCGGCGCGAAGCAGATGCAGGGCAACAGCCTGCCGAGCGGCGGAACGTTCAACCTCGGCGCCGATCCGAAACTCGACGGCGCCGCCCTCGTGCACCTGACGTCGAACAACAGCGATGTTGCGTCGGGCACCTCGGGCCTGGTCGTGCTGCAGGACAACGCGCCGCACCTCGCCGACATCGCGCCGGGTTTTTCGATCGACACGCCGCTCGACAAGACGGCGCTGCAGGCGTTGCCCGCGACCGATCCGCGCAATGTGCTGACGACCACCGTGGTGCCGGTCGCGACGTTGAACAACGGCGGCTTCGCGAACTTGAACGTGACCGAGGACAGGTCGGGCGGCAAGGGTGTCGTGGTGCCGCAAGGCACGCAACTGAACTTGCAGCCAGGCGGTTCCATCACCGTCAACAGCCCGGTGCCCGGTACCGACGTCAACGTGGCCGGCCGCCTGTCCGCGCCGTCGGGGGTGATTTCGATCACGAGCGGCGGCAACGTGATCGTCGGCCCGCAGGGCGTGATCAGTACTGCAGGGCAGTGGGTGAACAACGACGTGCAGGCGGCACCGGGTACGGCGCCCGGAAACAGCCAGTTCATCAATGGCGGCAGCATCACGCTCTCCGCGTTGCTCGGATCGAACGTTATCGGCGGCGGGCTGGTCGGCGACACCTCGGGTTCGGTGCTGCTGCAGCCAGGCAGCGTATTGGACGTGTCGGGCGGCGGCGAAATGCTGTCCAACGGCCAACTGCTGATGCAGAGCGGCGTGCCTGCCGGACGCGGCGGAAATGTGACGTTGCAGGCGTATTCCGCGACACCGCTGAAGCAGTTTGGCGGGTCGGACGGCGCGCCGACCTTGCCCAGCGTACAGCCGACGGCCGGCACGATCGCACTGGGCGGCACGATCCTGAGCGAAGGGTTTTCGGGCGGCGGCACGCTGACGCTGCAGGCGCTCGGATTCCGGATCGGCGGTGCCGAAGCCGCCGCGTCGCCATGGGACGTCTATCTCCCGGAAACCTTCTTTGCACGGCAGGGCTTCGGCAAGTATGTGCTGAATGCGTTCTACGACACGACGGTCGCGCCCGGCGCGTCGGTTGCCGTCACGCAATTGAATCGTATTCCGGACATGTTCGCGCTTCAGCAGGCGGTCACGGGTGCGAACCTGGCGGCAGGCAGCCTGACCACGATCGGCCAGCTCGATGCCTATCATCGGCAGGCAACGAATCTCGTCCTGACGGCCGGGAACGATACGTCGTGGCGGCAGGGCCAGCCTGCTACCACGCCGTCGTATCCGGGCGTCACCGGTGCGGTCACGCTGTCGGAAGGCGCGTCGATCCACGCGGATGCCGGCGCGAGCATCGGCCTTGGCTCGCCGGCGCAGGTCACCGTACTCGGCTCGATCGTCGCGCCGGGCGGGTCGATCACGCTGATCGCGGACGGGAACGGCACGTATGCGCAGGCAGGGCAGTTCAGCACCGGTTTCATGAGCGCGAGCCAGTCGGTCTGGCTCGGCGCGGATGCTTCGCTCGACGTATCGGGCACGGCATTGGCCAATCCGCTTGCGGCGCCGGTCAGAATCGGCGCAACGACGGTCGTGCCGAACACGGGCAAGGTGCTGGCGGGCGGCTCGGTCACGATGTCGAGCGATACGGGTTACGTGGTCGCGCAGTCGGGCTCGAAGATCGACGTGTCCGGCACGTCGGCGAAATTCGACCAGTTGCAGCCCAATGGCACATACGCGTCGCAGCCGGTATGGAGCGATGCCGGCTCGATCACGCTGTCGGCGGCGAACGGCCTGTTCGCGGATGCGACGCTGGCCGGACGTCCGGGTGCCGCGCAGGCACGGGGCGGTACGCTGACGATCCGGCCGAGCCAGGCGGACCCGCATAGCAGCGCCTCGACCGCCACCGCGCTCGTCGTACGGCAGGACGGTACGTTCGTGCCCGCGGGCCTGATGCCCGGGCAGAGTTTCGCGTCGGCTATCGATTCGACCACCGGCTTGCCGATCGGGCAGTCGAGCGGCGTCCTTCAGTTTGCGGCCGACCGGCTCGACGGATCCGGCATCGCGAATCTGGTATTGGGCAGCGGCACACCGCCCAACGGTGCGCAATCGACGCCGATCCTGTTTGCCGGCAACGTCACGCTGTCGTTGCCGGAATCCGTGACGTTGAACACGGGGCGCGTCGCCGCCATCGGCATGGGAGAACTGTCGTCGCTGCTGTCGACGCCCGCGCGCAAGGCCGACGGGACGCTCACGGCCGCCGTCGACGGCTTGCTCGCGCAACCGCAGCCGTCGTTGGGCACGACGGTCGAGATCGACGCGCCGTACGTCGCGTTGTCGGGGCCGCTCATCCGATCGCAGTCGCCCCAGTTCAAACCGGTCGCGGCACTGTCCGATGCGACGCTGAACGTAAACGCATCGTTCATCGACCTGAAGAACCAGGTCCAGCTCAACAATTTCGCTCATGCGAACGTCACGAGCCGCGGCGATATACGCCTGAGCTCGACGAACGCGGGTGGGTCCGCGGCCGGCACCGCGCCGGGGATGCTTTATACGCCGGGCAACCTGACGTTCAACGCGGCGGATCTGTATCCGTCGACCGGTAGCACGTTCGTCGTCGCCGCGGTGGGCCCGACCGATTCGGCAACGGGCAAACCGGCGCCGACGACGGTCACGTTCGCGTCGAACGGCGTGTCGGGCACGCCGCTTTCTGCGGGTGGCGCGCTGCTCGTGGACGCGACGAACATCGTGCAGGGCGGCACGGTGCGCGCGCCGTCCGGCACGATCGTATTCGGCGTAGGCGATCCGTTGAATGCGGCGACGCAGGCTCAGTTTGCCGGGTTGCCGCTCGTCGCGACGGATTCGGTCAAGCTGGCGAGCGGGAGCGTGACGTCGGTCTCGAACGGCGGCTTGGTCATTCCGTACGGCACGACGATCGACGGGGTCGAGTGGCAGTTCAATCCGCTCGCCGGCAACACGACGCCCGACCTGAGCGCGCCGCCCGCGAAATACGTGGGCGTGAACGGCAGCAATGTCGCGCTCGACAAGGGCGCGACGATCGACCTGTCCGGCGGTGGCGACCTGCAGGCCATCGAATGGGTGCCCGGCACCGGCGGCACGCGCGACGTGCTGTCGCAATACAACGTGAGCTATGCGAGCGGCAAGGGCGGCACGGCCGTGCCGGTCAATGTCGGCGCCGGGAACGTCTATGCGATCGTGCCGGGCAAGCAGTCACCGGTCGCGGCGTATGACCCGACCCTCGCGCAGACGGTACAGCCTTCCACCAATGACAACGGCACGGCAACGACCGCGACGGCGACGATGGGCGTCGGACAGGCGAGCCTGACCGACCCGGTCGGCAAGGCCGTGTATCTGTCCGGCGTGCCGGGGTTGGCGCCCGGCTACTACACGCTGCTGCCGGGCAAGTACGCGACGCTGCCGGGCGCCTATCGCGTCACGGTGTCGAACACGGCCGGCAATCTCGTGCCGGGCGCGAGCCAGGTGCTGCAGGACGGCACGGTCGTGACGGCCGGCTATTTCGCCGACGCGTTGACGGGCAGCCGAAGCGCGACGCCGACGCTGTTCAACGTGCAGTCGAACAGTGTATGGCAGCAGTACTCGCAATACGCACTGACGGGCGCGAACGCGTTTTTCACGAAGCTCGCCGCGACGAAGGGCAACGTGACGCCGCCGCTGCCCGTGGACGGCGGTCAACTGGTGCTGGCGGCGACGAAGGCGCTGACGCTCGGCGCGACGCTGAATGCGGCCGCCGGCGCGGGCGGCGCGCCGGCTCAGGTCGACATCGCGTCGCAGGACATCCAGGTCACCGGCAACGGCAGCGCGGCGCTGCCCGGCTATCTGCAGATCGGCAGCGACGCGCTCGATTCGCTGAACGCGGGCAGCCTGCTGATCGGCGGCACGCGCGCGGCGACGACGAGCGGCGTCACGATCACGCCGATCGCGAACAGCGTCGTCGTGTCCAACGACCGAAACACGGCGCTGAAAGGCCCCGAGATCCTGCTCGTCACGAAGACCGACGGCAGCGGCACCGATCCGAACGGGGCGAACGGCCTGCGCGTCGATGCCGGTGCGTCGATCGCCGCGCAGGGCGATTACCCGGCAGCCAAGGATCAGCCGATCGCGATCGCCGGCGACGGCGCGTTGCTGCGCGTGTCGAACGGCGCGATGGCGCCGCTGTCGCGCACCGGTGGCACGGGCAAGGGCTTGCTGACGGTCGGCGCGGGCGCGACGCTCGCGGGCGGACAGGCGTTGCTGCTCGATTCGTCCGGCGACCTGAAGGTCGATCCATCCGCCGTGCTGTCGGCCAAGGCGATCACGGCGGACGGTTCCGCGATTACGTTCACCAACGCAGGCGGCGCGTCGGCGGCGAACCTGCCGGGCTTCGTCATCGATCCGGCCGGCCTCGCGCAGTTCGCGAACGCGCAGCAGGTCACGCTGCGCAGCTACGGCGCGATCGGTTTCGTCGGCGACGTGAACGCGACGTTCGGCAACAGCGTCGATCTGAGTGCCGGCACGTTCACGAGCGACGGCGGTCACGTCACGCTGAATGCGCAGCAGGTTGCGTTCACGAACGAGATGGGCGCCGCGCCCGGCACGACGACGGCCGGAAACGGCACGCTGACGGTCAACGCGAAAGAGATCGACTTCGGCACGGGCACGAAGGCGGCAAGCGGCTTCGGCTCGGCGGTGATGAACGCGACGGGCGGCATCGTCGGCCAGGGTACCGGCACGTTCGACTTCGGTGCATTGCCGGTCACGCTCAATGCACCGATCTACCTTGCCGATACGAGCTCGGCCGCCACCGTGAAGACGACGGGCGCACTGACGCTGAACGGGGCATCGGGCACCGCATTGAAGCGCAATGCGGTTGGCGGCGCATGGACCTTCATCGGCGGTACCGTGAACGACAACGGCGCGACGATCAGCGCGCCCGCCGGCAACGTGACGCTCGAGGCGACGACCGGCAACCTGACGATCAGTGGCGGATCGACGGTCAGTTCGGCGGGTGTGTCGAAACAGTTTTTTGACGTGACTCGCTACGCGCCGGCAGGCTCGATCACGCTGACGGCCGATGCCGGCACCGTCGATGTGCAGTCCGGCTCGACGCTCGATTTCTCCGGCGCCAGCGGCGGTGGCGCGGCGGGTAGTCTTTCGCTGTCCGCGCCGCAACAGGTCGTGAACCTGAACGGCACGATCAAGGGCGGCGCGGCGAGCGGTTATGCGGGCGGGTCGTTTTCGCTGAATACGGGCGGCGCGGCGGATCTCGATGCGCTGTCGAAGACACTCGCATCGAGCGGCGTGAACCAGGCGATCACGGTTCACACGAAGACGGGCAACCTGACGCTGTCGCCGGGCAACACGCTGACCGCGCATTCGGTGCTGCTGACGGCCGACGGTGGCTCGGGAAGCTCGGCCGATGCGGCGAACGGCAACGTGAACGTGCTTGGAACGATCGACGCGTCCGGCAAGACGGGTGGCGAGATCGATCTGTACGGCCGCAACGGTGTGGACATCGAAGGATCGCTGCTGGCGCGCGGCTCCGATCCGAAGCAGCGCGGCGGCAAGGTCAACATTGGCACGACAGCGTGGTTCGATCCGACGATCGTCGACGCGAACGGCAACTCGATCGCGTACAACGCAACCTATGGTTACGAGAACATCCTGCGTGCGAACGCGGGCGCCATTACGCTCGGCGCGAATGCGCTGATCGACGTATCGGGTGGGACGGCCGGTGGTTTGTCGGGCGGCACGGTGAATTTCCGCGCGCCGCTACTGGCCGACAACGGCGTGAAGGTCAACCTGCCGGATACGTTCAACGACGGCAAGGGGATCGTCGGTTCGCGCGCGACTTCGCTTGAAGCTTATGCGGTGTGGAGCACGACGGACGCGACGACAGGCGGGAAGCACTTCGACGGGGTCATCGACCCGGCGGGGTGGTACGACAAGAGCGGGCATCTGCTGGCCGGCACATTCACGGCACAAGGGACATCCGGCACGCCGGCGACGTTCTTGTTCGCACCGGATGGTTCGGGTGGCGGCACGTTGACGAACCAGGCGACGGGCGTATCGTCGACTGTTACGCAGGTGCAGCTTCAAGGCGGTGAAAAAGACATTGGTTTTGGCGGGCTGAACAACATGTACTTCGCGCCCGCGAGCGGCGGCGCGAATGCGGATCACCAGACCTTCTACGGATATCTCAACGGCGATGCGTCGACCGCGGCGCCGGGTACGCTGATGGGCTTCGTGCAGCACGGTCTCGATACGCTGGTCGATCCGTTTGCCGGCAAGAACATTGCGAACGCGCGCATCGTGCCGGGGATCGAGCTCGACAACCCGAGTTCGGCGATCAACGGCGGTGATATCCAGGTGCTGACGAACTGGAATCTCGGCGCGGGTACGTCGCCGACGAATCTCGCGTTCCGCTTCGACGGGCAGGCGCCGGTCGTGACGCTGCGTGCCGAGAACAACGTGAAGGTGAAGGCGAGCTTGTCGGACGGGTTCTTCCAGATCGCGAACCCGTTGGGTGGTGGAGGGACGATTCCGGTGCCGCCGTTGTCGACGCTAGCAGCGGCACAGGCGATTTATGGTGCGTCGGCGGGGCATTACGGGTACGGGCTCTCGGTTTGGGCGAACTATGGCCTGGCGTCCGGTCCGGGGCAACCGGTCGGAGGTGCCCCGGACGAAATTGCGGAATACTATGCACTTTATACGGCGTATGCGAATTTCCTGGACCAGACCGCGACGAGCCTTTCGTCGGCGCTGGGACCAGGCTGGTCGCCGAATGACACCAATGTCGAGATTATCTATGGGATTCGGTCCTCGAACTCCAGCACGATGCTACCCGGTCAGCCAAAGGCTCCCATTGCGCCGGCCGCAGCCGAGCAGGCATCGAATCCCGGATCCTATCTGATCTATCTGAATCAGTATCAAAAGTATTTGTCCGATTCTGTACAGTTTGTGGTCCAGCACCAGCAATGGCCGCTGGTGACCAGTGTCGATGCACCAAAGGTTCAGCCTGTATCTGTCATCGCAGCAACGACGATCAACTTGCCGGCAGTAACGGACAATACGCCGTCTCCGACGTCGGTTGCGACCGTTCCAATTCCTCTTGTGTCCGCTTCGTTGACGGGTGGCTCGAGCAGTTCCTTCCGCGTGGTGGCAGGGGCGGATCTGAACAGCACGAATCCGCTGGCGCTTCAAGCGCGGACCGCAGGAGACGGAACGAGCGGCAAGAGCGTGATCTTCGATGGGCATACGACGTTCGTGGATGGCAATGGACTGGCTTTGCTGGCCCCGACGATGATTCGCACGGGCACCGGTGCGATCGATATAGCAGCGGGCAACGACATTGCGTTGTTCGACGCCGGCTCGATACAGTCGGGCAACCCGGATGTGCTGGTTCCTGGCGTGATTTACACCGGTGGCGCGCCTGCGGCGGGAGCGCCAGCTTCCGGCACTGGTCTTTCGATCATTCATGGCCTGAACAACAATCCGGATTTTCTGGTGACGTCCGCCGTCAATCCTGATTCGGCCGGCGATATTACGATCCATGCGCAAGGTGATATCACGGGCGCGGAGTATCTGACCGACGTGAATGGCACGGTGACCGGGCGGAAAGGCACCAACATCAGCCAGTTTTGGTGGCAGTGGATGCAGATCGGCAATCCGACCGGGATGGTCGGGGCGACCAATCCTGTATCGCAGACCGTCCAGACGTCAATCAACTTCGGCGCATTCGATCAAGGCGTGTTGAGCGCGGGTGGCAACGTGTCCGTGTCGGCTGGCGGGAATATTTCCGACCTCTCGGTGTCGCTGCCGACCACGTGGTATTTGACCGGTGCCAATACTGACAACCCCACGGTCAATACGGTCGGCGGCGGCAACCTGTCGGTGCGAGCGGGAGGGGATATTCTGAGCGGCGGCTATTTCGTCGCGAAGGGAACCGGAACGATCGCGGCGGGCGGGAAGATCGGGGCGGATATTGCGGTGCCTTCGTCAGTCGACGGCCAGCCTGCCGTAACGATGGATACGCTGCTGGCGACACAGGACGGCGCGCTCGACGTAAGCGCGCGACAAGGCGTCAGCATCGGGCGTGTGTTCGATCCTTCGTATGTTCAGAGCATCGCGCTGTTGAATGCGTACAAGCAACAGGCCGACATGAAGGGCTATTCGTCGACGTCCGCCGTCAATATCGTGTCGACGACGGGTGACGTCGCGATCGGCACGCTCTCGAACATCAGCCTGATCGGCGGTGGTTCGACCGAATCCCAGGTGCCAGGGCGCGGCGACTTTTCGTCCGTCCTGCCGGCGTCGGTGAACCTGACTGCGCTTTCCGGCGGCATTACGGTGGCGGCGAGCGGCGTGCTCTATCCGTCGGCGTTCGGCGACCTGAGTCTGATCGCTGATCAATCGGTCAATCTGTCGAGTGTCAACGGAATGGGGTGGGACGCACGTGCAGTGTTCGGCATGTTCGACATCGACCCGTCCGCGATGCCGTCACCGGCGAAGCCGAATGTTCTCGTCGCGAACCCGACGATTGCATCGGCGGCGGCTCATGATCCGGTTGCCCTGCATGGCGACGATACGGTACCGGCGCGGATCTACAGTCTGAACGGCGATATTGTCGATAGCGTACCGGGAAATACGTCAATCTTTAATGTCGTGGTTCCGGTGGTGATCGATAAACCGGCGTTGATCCAGGCCGGCCGGGATATCGTCAACTTGTCCTTCCTGGGACAAAATCTGCGCAGATCCGACGTGACGCGGATCGTGGCGGGGCGCGACATCTACGATACGCCCGCGTCGGGCTTGCCCGCGCTGAATATCGGCGGTCCCGGCACGTTCGACATCGAAGCCGGCCGCAATATCGGACCGTTGACCAATCTGTCGGGCGTAACGAACGCGGCTGGCATAACCACCGGTATCAACGCGATAGGCAACGCAAACAATCCCTATTTGCCCCACGAGAGCGCGAACATCAATGTACTGTTCGGTGTCGGGCCGGGTATCGATACCGCTTCGTTCGTCTCGAGGTATGTCGATCCGGCGAAGTCCGTGCCGGGTGTTTCCAGCGCGACGCCCGCGCTCGTTACGTTCATGGAGCAATACGAGGCGGGCCTCTCGGTCGACACGGGGCTGGTCAACGATCAGCCGGCGATCAAGCCGTTGAGCGCGGACGAGGCCTGGTCGAAATTCAAGGCCCTGCCGCAGTATGTCCAGCAGCTCTTTGCCGAGCAGGTGCTGTTCAAGGTACTGGCCAGCGTCGGTGAGGATTACAACAACCCGGCCAGTCCGTACTATCAGAAATATGCGCGCGGCTACGAGGCGCTCAATACGATGTTCCCGGCTTCGCTGGGCTACACGGCCAATAATCTCGGCGGCGGCAGCAACGGTGCGAACAAGCCGGCCGATACGGGCGACCTGGACATTCGCAGCACGACCATTCAGACCCAGCAGGGCGGTAACGTATCGATCCTTGGCCCGGGTGGGCAGGCGCTGGTCGGGAGTACGTCCGCGCCGCCTCAGATCGTCGACAGTGCGACCGGCAAGACGATTGCCGGGCCCGGGACGATGGGTGTCCTCACGCTCGAAAAGGGTGACATCAACATCTTTACTGATCGCAGCGTCCTTTTGGCGCAGAGCCGGATCTTCACCGAGCAGGGCGGCGACATGACGATCTGGAGCTCGAACGGCGACATCAACGCGGGCAAGGGGGCGAAGTCGTCGGCCGATACCCCGGCGCCGCAATACGTGTGCGACGCGAACCACTACTGTATGGTCGACGCACGCGGGCAGGTCACGGGTGCGGGCATTGCGACGTTGCAAAGCGTGCCGGGTGTGCCGATCGGCACGATCAACCTGATCGCGCCTCGCGGCACGGTTGACGCGGGCGATGCCGGCATTCGCGCGGGCAACCTGAACGTGGCGGCGCTGCGCGTGGTGAATGCCGACAACATTCAGGTAACTGGCAAAGCGAGTGGCATCCCGCTCGTGCAGGCGGTGAATACCGGTGCGTTGACGGCGGCAAGTGCAGCTGCATCGGCCGCAACTCAGGTCGCGCAGGATATCGCGAAGAACAACGCGTCGGGAGGCGCGGTGCGGCGCTGGACGATCTCGGTGCAGGTCGAAGGCTTTGGCGATGCCGGCGGCGACGGCACGAAGAAGCACAAGCAGCAGGTCGGCTACGATGCGTCGAACGCGGTGTCGATTCTTGGTTTCGGTCAACCCGGAGCCACGCAACGGGCCACGTTGACATCCGAGGAGCGGAACCGGTTGGGCAAGATCTGATCGAGGCGAAGCGCGGCGCGACGCGGGCTGCTGGTAGTATCGGCGCTCGCGTTTTTTATGCGGGCGCTGCATGGATCCTTCGGTCAAAGATGGGATGAGTGTCCCCGTGATCCGGATTCTTGCTGTTCGATGAGTGGGGAGCGCGAGCCGTACTGACACTCGTTTGCCGGGGCTTTTTACACGTCGCGAGACGAAGCGGCCTCTCCGAATGCAATGACGTGGGTCAGGAAGTTACGGGTCGCCTGATGAATAGGCTGGTGGTTTTCAAATAAAACTGCGCCCCTGTTAACCGAGGGGCGTAGCAGTCGGAATCCCGGTATTAGTCGGCATGCGATGACTTAGCGACCGACCACCGTACCCGTGCAGACGCTCGTGTTGCCGATGTCGAGGTTCCACGTGCGCGCGTTGCTCAGGAATTCGTTCGAGATGGCCGTCTGAAAGTACGTCGGAATTGTGTCGAAGCCGTTGCCATGAACGATAGACGCGAAGCTGGGGTTTGTGTAATGAGCGTTCAGGAAATCATGCACGGCTGTTCCGACTGTCGGATCTGCATAACATTGGCTCAGGATGATGTAGCTCATGCCGGAAACCGGATAGCCCGAAGCAGGGTTGCTAACACCGCTCCGAGCAGTTTCCGCCCACTGTGACGGGTCAGCAGCTGTGACTCTTAGCCCGGGCGGGGTAACGGTACCGAGCGCCATGGTCGCATTCGCATACGTCGGTGCGTAATACGTGCTGTTCTTCGCGTTCACGAGGCTGGCCACCGGCAGTTGCAGCGCGCCGGCCGACGTCACGACCGTGCTCGACGGGGCGAGGAACGTGTTCGTGTAATTCGGAGCCAGATATGCAACAGCGGCCATACCGGCCGACGCATAGCTCGCCAACTGTCTACGCACGCCACCGTCACCCGAAGCAGCTATGAAGCTCGACGGCAGTACGCGGCCCTGGAACGAATCCGTTAAAAAGAGTGAGTCGACGAACGTCACGCCCGGGGCCGTGTTGTACGCCGTACAAACTGCTGCCAGGTGACGGGTCAGCAGTTCGGTCGTACCGCTGCCGTTGGAACGATAGATGACCGTGATCGGAACGTTCATCCAAAGATAGGGTGAGTTCGTTTCGGGATTCGTCACCTGATTCCAGTTCGTCAGCCTGCCCGAGAATATCCCGCACAGATCGTCATCGTTCAGCGCGATGCTGTGCGCTTGCCCCGGCGTCGTTTGCGGCGTCGTCGTGCTCGTGACGGCCGGGCCGTTGACGACCGGCACCGTGATCGGCGTGACGATGTACGGGATCTGGATCAGCGGGCCGTTGGTCGCGCCGAGGCCGGCCTTGTACGACGTGAGCTGGGCGGTCGACAGCGCTGCATCGCTGTTCGCGAAATGGACCGTACCCGTGACCGTAGAACCGAAGTACGTCGGCTGGTTGCGCAGAAACGCGTTCTGACCTGCCCACGAATCAACCGAGTAATAAGTGAACGAGCCTTCGGCGGTGCCGAACAAGCCGATTTCGGTCACGGGATTGCCGATCGCACCAATGGCCGGAGCAATGAGGGACGAGCCGCCGCCTTGCACGTTAGGCGAGGCCATCGCAGCAATACCGCCGAGGCTCGAGAAAGCAACAGCAATCGACTGGCAGAGCCTGCGGTGTTGATGAAGTCGCATGAGATGTTTCCGAGAAGGAGGGATGGCACGCCGGACCGACGTCCACGGTGCGCTGGCCGAGGGGTGTAAATGAAAAACTGCGCCTGCGGATATCCGGGGGCGCAGCCGTTCCGACGAGGTTAAGCGGATTGCCGATCGCTTAGCGACCGACCACCGTGCCCGTGCAGACGCTCGCGTTGCCGATATCGAGGTTCCACGTGCTCGCGTTGCTCAGGAAGTCATTCGAGATGGCCGTCTGGTAGTTCGACGGAACCGTGTCGAAGCCGTTGCCGTGAACGATCGACGCGAAGCTGGCGTTCGTGTAGTGGTTGTTCAGGAAGTCATGAACGGCAGTCTTGACGGTCGCATCCTTGTAGCACTGGCTCAGGATGATCTGGCTGGTGCCGGAAACCGGGTAGCCCGATACCGGGTTGCCGGCGGCCGGCACCCATTGCGAAGGATCGGAGGCGCCGGCCTTGAGTGCCGGCGGCTTGACCGAACCGAGTGCCGTCGAAGCATTCGCATACGTCGGCGCGTAGTAGACGCCATTCGTATTGTTCACGAGGCTGGCCACCGGCAGTTGCAGCGCGCCGGCCGGTGTCACGACCGTGCTCGACGGGGCGAGGAACGTGTTCGTGTAATCCGGGCTCAGGTACGCAACGGCGGCACCGGTGGAGGACGACAGCGCATTGCGCACGCCGCTGCTCCCCGAAGCGCCGGTGAAGTTCGACGGCACGACGCCGCCCGGGAACGAAGCCGTGAACGTCAGCGAATCGACGAACGTCACGCCCGTGGCCGTGTTGGCTGCCTTACAGACGGCTGCCAGATGGCGGGTCAGCAGTTCGGTCGTACCGCTGCCGTCCGTGCGGTAGATGACCTTGATCGGCGCGTTCGTCGTGTAGGCTGCGGTCGTTTCCGGGTTGATGACCTGGTTCCAGTTCGTCAGCTTGCCCGAGAAGATGCCGCACAGATCGTCGTCGTTCAGCGCGATGCTGTGCGCTTGACCCGGCGTCGTTTGCGGCGTCGTCGTGCTCGTGACGGCCGGGCCGTTGACGACCGGCACCGTGATCGGCGTGACGATGTACGGGATCTGGATCAGCGGGCCGTTGGTCGCGCCGAGGCCGGCCTTGTACGACGTGAGCTGGGCGGTCGACAGCGCCGCATCGCTGTTCGCGAAGTGGACCGTGCCCGTGACCGTCGAGCCGAAGAACGTCGGCTGGTTGTTCAGGAATGCGTTCTGGCCGGCGCCCGAGCCAACCGAGTAGTACGTGAACGAGCCTTCGGCGGTGCCGAACAGGCCGATTTCGGTCGCGGTGTTGCCGATCGCACCGATGGTCGGGGCGACGAGCGACGAACCGCCGCCGTGGATGTCCGCGGCCATTGCGGCCGTGGCGCCCAGACCGGAAACAACGAGAGCGAGGACTTGACAGATCTTGCGCTTGCTGGATTTCATGAGAAATTTCCTTGGACGAAGATAAACGGGAACCCCTGCTACTGCGGTTGGAATGCTTGTGGACCGCCGGGTAAATGTAGGGGGAAATACGAATGACGCGTGTGAATTTTTCATAACGAATGGTGCGTAACATTTTTATCGAATAAGTCATTGCGTTATTCGGATTGGTAAATCATCGAATGGAGCGCTATTCGGTACGGAGCGGCGCGTCCAGATATTGGGGCGCAGCCGGGAATCGTGGGACGGATCGCGCTGGAGCCAGCATCGCGTGTGGGTGGATGCCGTTGGCTTCGTACGTGAGCGTTGCGCAGCGCTATCCGAACTTCAAGACGTTTTTGTGGCGGATGTTACGGAACATTCCGCGCGTCGATGAATATCCGTGCCTTTGATGTATTGCTTCCGTTTGACGGGCGAATCCGCAAATTGACGATCGGTGAAAGTCGTGTGCGTTTAATATGCGATCGATTGGTTGAGTGAATAAAAATGAAATCGTTTTTACGTTATAAGAATAACGACGCACAGCAATAAATCCCGCCCACAAAAAGGTAGCCCAACATCCGTCACAAATTTGCGCCGGTTCGCTCCTTAGTCTTCCCCGGCGACTCCGTCCGGCGCGTTGCGCGACGTCGTCGGAAAAGGTCCTGCGCATGACACGAGGGCACAGACATGTCGGCATTCCGCTACGAAGCGATCGATCCCACCGGCCGCACGCTGAAAGGCGTGCTCGAAGCCGACAGCGCGCGCGCCGGCCGCAGCCATCTGCGTACGCAGGGGCTCACGCCGCTCGTCGTCGAACTCGCCGGGCAACGCCGGCACGGCGAGCGTCGTCAACGCCTGTCGCTCGGCCGCAAGCTGTCGCAGCGCGAGCAGGCGATCCTCACGCGCCAGCTCGCGAGCCTGCTGATCGCGGGGCTGCCGCTCGACGAATCGTTGTCGGTATTGAGCGAGCAGGCCGAGCGCGAATACCTGCGCGAGCTGATGGCGTCGATCCGCGCGGAAGTCGTCGGCGGGCATTCGTTCGCGAATGCGCTCGGCCAGCATCCGCGCGATTTTCCCGACATCTATCGTGCGCTCGTCGCGGCCGGCGAGCATACCGGCAAGCTCGGCGTCGTGCTGTCGCGCCTCGCCGACTACATTGAGCAGAGCAACGCGCTGAAGCAGAAGATCCTGCTGGCCTTCACGTATCCGGGCATCGTCACGCTGATCGCGTTCGGCATCGTCACGTTCCTGCTGAGCTACGTGGTGCCGCAGGTCGCAAACGTGTTCACCAGCACGAAGCAGCAGCTGCCGACGCTGACGGTCGTGATGCTCGCGTTGTCCGATTTCGTGCGGCACTGGTGGTGGGCGTCGCTCCTGGCGACGGTCGCGATCGTCTTCGCGATCCGCAAGGTGCTGTCGAAGGAAGGGCCGCGGCTCGGGTTCGATCGCTGGCTGCTGACCGCGCCGCTCGCGGGCAAGCTCGTGCGCGGCTACAACACGGTGCGCTTCGCGAGCACGCTCGGCATCCTGACGGCGGCCGGCGTGCCGATCCTGCGCGCATTGCAGGCGGCCGGCGAGACGCTGTCGAACCGTGCGATGCGCGCGAACGTCGACGATGCGATCGTGCGCGTGCGCGAAGGCTCGGCGCTGTCGCGGGCGCTGGCCCATACGAAGACGTTTCCGCCGGTGCTCGTGCACCTGATCCGCTCGGGCGAGGCGACCGGCGACGTGACCACGATGCTCGATCGCGCATCGGAAGGCGAATCGCGCGAACTCGAGCGCCGCACGATGTTCCTGACGAGCCTGCTCGAGCCGTTGTTGATCCTGGCGATGGGTGGCGTGGTGCTCGTGATCGTGCTCGCGGTGATGATGCCGATCATCGAGCTGAACAACATGGTGCAGTGATACGCGGTTCAGCGCACGAACGCGTTCGCCTTCTCTGCGGCAGGCAGTGCGATCTCGCGTTGAATACCGTTGCGATCGACGACGATCGAGCGCGCGCGAACCTCGGCGAGTTTCGCGGCTTCGCCGATCGCCGCGCCGAGCGACACGACGTGCGAAGCGTCGCCGCCGACACTGACGATCGCGGCCGCACGGCGCGCGTCGAACGCGAGCACGCCGAGCAACTGGATCGCATCGCGGCCGTTGTCGGGTTTCGCGCCGAAGAGTTGCGCGCTCGCGGTGACGTCGAACGGCGCGGGCGGCGCGACAGGCGACGGAGCCGGCACGTAGGACACGCTCAGCAAACGCACGGCCCACAGCGAGACGGCGACGAGCGCCGCGCCGGAAGCGAGCGTCGCGACGAGCGGCAGGAGATCGGCGCGGGACGGAACGATGCGGGGCAGCGCGAACGGTTTCATGGCGACGGGTCGATGCGATGGACGAAAGACGATTTCCATTCTTTGATGAAAGGGTGAATGCATGATGACGAGGCACGACGAAACCCGAACGTCGCACGCACGCGGTCCGCATGAGAACGCACGCCGCCGCACGCAACGCGGCTTCACGCTGCTGGAGATGCTTGTCGTGCTCCTGATCGTCGGGCTGCTGGTGGCGGTCGTGACGCTTGCGCCGTCGCGCAATCGCCGCACGGATCTGGCCGAGGAAGCGCAGCGCCTGGCGAACCTGCTCGAATCGGCCGGCGACGAAGCGCAGGTGCGGTCGATGCCGATCGCATGGCAGCCGGTGGGCGGCGGCTACCGGTTCGTGCAGCGCACGGAAAGCGGCACGTGGGCGCCGATGACCGACGACCTGTATCGCGCGCGCCACTGGGGCGCCGAAGTCACGGGCGTGTCGGTGCGTTACACGGGCGGCGGCGAAGCGCCGTCGCGGATCGTGCTCGGCAGCGAAGGCATCGACGTGCCGGTGACGATCACGCTGTGGTCCGGCGACGTGCGCATGGCCGTGGTCGGCACGGGCATCGGCAACTTCGTCGTGCGCCGGCCATGAACCGCTTGCGGCGCCCGCCATGCGCGTGACGCCCGAAAGTGGTGCGCCGAATTGACTCGCGCGGCTGCACGGTTCACCTGACTGTCATAGTGCCCGCTCACAATCTGTCGTTCGCTTGCGACGGAACCGCTCACGGGGGAGCGCATTCCGGCATGCAACGTGCAACTCCACTTCCGTCCAGGGATTCATGACTCGTTCACGGGCGCCGACCGGTGTCCTGGCGCTCGTCGCGTGGCTTGCGTTCGTCGCGTTGTGCATGCGCGGTGCGCACGCTCAGGAGACCGGTTCCATTGCGCGGCCGCCAGGCGGCGCGGTGCACTTCGATCTGCCCGCGCAGCCGCTCGCGAAGACCTTGCAGGACTTCGCGCGGCTCACCGAGCTGATCGTGCTGGCGCCGGCGCCGCTGCTCGACGGGCGCGCGAGTGCGCCGGTCCAGGGCGATTACGCGCCGCGCGACGCGCTCGAGCGGATGCTGGCCGGAACGGGGTTGCGTGCGGAATTCTCGCGTCCGGACGAAGCGATCATCGTCGCGCAGCCGGCCGCCGAGATGGCGCCCGCCACGGCCGACACGCCGGCGGATGCGTCCTTGCCGATCGACGGGATCGGCGATTCCGGCGAGCGGCGCGCGTTCGCGGGCCAGCTGCAGGCGCATCTGATCGATGCGCTGTGCGCGCAGCCGGCGGCCGTGCCGGGCAGCTATCGACTCGTCGCGCAGGTGCGCATCGACAACAGGGGGGCGGTGGTGGCGGTCAACATGGTGGCATCGAGCGGTTCGGCCGCCCGCGACGCGGCGGTGATGCACGCGCTGCGCGCGCTGAAGCTGGACGACGTGCCGCCTGCGGATCTGCCGCAGCCGGTCACGATCCTGCTGCGCCCGGCCGGCAACGGCGTGCATTTCCGTTGCCCGGCGCCGCAGCCGGCCGTTCGGGGCTAGCCGCCATGTCCGACAGCAACCGCTCCGGGCTCAGGCATCTGCTGGCGACGCGCTACGCGTATCTGGTCAGGCGCCTCGAACGGGTGACGGGGTCGAAGGACGGCGCCGCCGACGCACTGCACGAAACCTGGCTGCGCCTCGAGAACGCGAACGTCTCCACGCAGGTGACGAATGCGGACGCGTATATCCTCGGGATGGCGAACAATGTCGCGATCGACCAGCATCGCCGCGAACGGCGCCATCTGCACGACGACGACGTCGAGACGCTGCTCGAGATGCCCGACGAACTGGCCGATCCCGAGCGCATCGTCGCGGCGCGCCGCAAGGTCGATACACTGAAGGACGTGCTGCGCGGCCTGCCGCCGCGGCGCCGCGCGATCCTGCTGGCCGCGCGCGTGGACGGCCTGCTGAACCGCGAGATCGCCGAGCAGTTCGGCATTTCGCTGCGGCTGGTCGAAAGCGAGCTGAGCGCGGCGATGAAGTACTGCCTGCAACGCATGCAGGAAGAAGACGGTGATTCGTACACGGGTTCGCGAGGCGGCCCGCGCAAATTTTGAGCATCCGGACGATGACGAAAGCCCAGGCCGAACCTGCCCACGACGAACTCGACGAAGCGAGTGCGTGGCTGTTGCGTCTGCGCTCGGGGAGCGCGAGCCAGACCGAAGCCGACGCGTTCGAGCGCTGGTGCGCCGATCGTCCGCAGGCCGCCGATCTGCTGCGCGACACCTGGAGTTCGCTGCGCACGGCCGCGACCGAACTCGCGCACGAGGAACGCACGGCCGCTGCCTGGGCAGACGTTGCGAAGCGCGAGCGCACGATGCGCACCGGGCGGCGCGCGTTCATCGGCTTCGCGGTCGCGGCCGGCGCGTCGTGGCTCGCGTTGCGCCCGCCGATGGAATTGTGGCCGTCGATCGGCGATCTCGCGGCCGACTACCACACGGGCACCGGCGAGCAGCGCAGCGTCGCGCTGTCGTCACGCGTGACGGTCGCGCTGAATACGCAGACTCGCGTCGACGTGCTGCCGGCGAGCGATGCCGCGCACGGCGTCGAAGTCGTCGCGGGCGAGGCGGAGATCGACGCGGCCGTGCCGCCGGCCGGCCGCGCGACGCCGATCCAGCCCGTCACCGTGGTCGCGGGCGGCGGCCGCATGCAGGCGACCGTCGCCCGCTTCAATGTACGGCGCACGGGCACGCGGGTCTGCGTGACTTGCCTGTCGGGCACGGTCGCGCTCGAGCATCCGCGCGGCGCGCGGACGCTTAAGGCCGATGATCAAGTCGTCTACGACGATCGCGGCGTACAGCCCGTGTCGCGGATCGATCCGGGTGCGGTCAGCGCATGGCGGCGCGGCATGCTGGTGTTCAACGGCGTGCCGCTCGCGGATGTCGTCGACGAGATCAACCGCTACCGGCGCGGCAAGGTGATCCTGCGCAGCGCGTCGCTCGGCGCGAACCGGATCCAGGCCCAGTTCCCGATCGCGCGGCTCGACGACGTGATCGACATGGTCGGCCGCCTGTATGGCGCGCACATCACGCGCTTGCCCGGCAATATCGTGCTGCTGAGCTGAGCGTCTTCCCGCGTCTTCCTCTTTCCTTCATCGCTCCGCCAGGCGGCTCCTTCGCCTGCTTCCGGGCCACCCGTGCGCTGCGGGTTACGGCCCTTCGATACGACCTTGTCCATGAGGGCCGGCAAACGCCGGGCTGCCGTCAATGGTGGCCCGGTGGTGCGTCGTCGGATCCGAGGCGTGGGTGGCAAGCGCCCCGGGCCGCGCAGCGGTGCGCGGGTCGGGGGAGGTGTGTCGATGGGCTTCGGGCGGTGGCGTGATCATGACAAAAACGCAACGGGATGCAGATTCCGGCGACGCGTTCGCGCGTGCCGAGGATATTCGCGAGGGCGCGGTGCGCTGGTTGCTGTGGCTGCGCGCGGGCGATACGACCGAGCGCGAGTTCGACGCGTTCCGGCGCTGGCGCGCGCTGAGCGATGAGCATGCGCGCACCGTCAGGGAACTGATCTGGATGTGGGCGCTGCTCGAGACGGTCGGGCGCCAGGAGCCGGACGGGCCGACGCGCACGCATTGACGCGGCACACGCGGGCGGCAGCGCTGCCGAATCGCTTGCCTGCTTCGGCGCGCGCCACAAGAAAGTCTGCGGGTTACGCTGGCCCGCTTCGACCTTGTATACGAGAGAGCGAGGGGGCTGTGCAGCGGCACCGGGGGCCGGGAGAAACCGGCCTCCGGATGGTCGCAGGCGTGGGGCGGTGTTTGAATCGGGCGAGGCCTGCCCGTCAGGGCGACGATTCGTCCTGCATGCCGGCACGTGCGCCGCTCCACGCGGCGTCGAGCGGATCGCCCGCGTCGCGCAGCGGCTCGCGCAGAAAGGGAAAGCGTTCGACGAACGGTGCGGATTCTTGCAGGGCCACGATATGGTTGACCATCCATTGCAGCAGCTCGCCGCCGTGCCGGACCTGTTCCGGGCGCCAGTCCGGCATCGTCGAGAAGAGGGCCGAGAAGCTGCTCCAGCGAGACGGACGGTCGTTGTCGCCGGGCCGGAAATAGGTGTTCATCGCGACATCGTGCGCGTCGGTCAGTGTGCCGACGAACAGCCCGTGCGGCGTCGGCACGCCGATCTGCCGCCAGCCTTCCGCAAGTGCGAGCGAGCGCATCACGCGCGCCGCGACGAACGCGATGCGTGTTTCATGCTCGATTTCCGCGAGCGACATCACGCCATTGCGCTGCATGCAGCGCGCGACCGCATGCGGCCGGATCGCGTTCGACGCGAAGCTGCGCAGCACGAGGTCGGGCACCGTCAATTGAAGCTGGAATTCGCGCAGGCCGTGCTCGGCGCTCATCGTCGAGAAGTTGACGAACAATCCTTCGGTGTGACCGAGCACGCCGACGTACGGCTCGAGCCCCAGGCGCGCGAGCTTCGGCGCGATCTGGCGTTCGAGCAGCCGCATCAGGTTGCGGCGGTTGCGCACGCCCGCGAAATCGTCGATGCCGCGCGTGACGACGTCGCTGATTTCCCAGCGGCGCTCGTCGGCGACGAGCCGCGGCGAGCCGCTCAGGTCGAACCGGGCGCGGCCGTGCGCCACGCGTGGATCTACGTACATGCCGGTGCCTCGTGCATCGATTGCGGGCGGACCGCCGCGACGGCGCGTCGTCGCGCGGATCCGGTCGCCCACGATGCTGCGGCGCCGAAAGCGCTCCGTCAAGTGCGATCGCGTCGCGCCGGACGCGCGCGCATGCCGTTGCGGCGGCCCCCGCAATCAACCAGACAGTGTGGGGTGACCCGATGATGCGCACGATCGTGGAACGCTTTGTCGAGCAGAGCCCGATGACGATCATGACGCGGCTCGTGCTGCAGTGCGCGCTGCACGACGACTGGATCGGCGCCGCGGCAGATGCCGGCGACGAACCCGACGACGAGTCGACCCGCGAGGCGCTGTTCGCGCTCGCCGTCGACGCGATCGCGGCGCTTGCCGCGTGGCAGCGGATGCCGGATGCAGCCGGCGCGGCTGCGCCGGGGTTCGGCGCAGCCGTGACGGCGCTGCACGACCGCATGAGCCGATGGCGATCCGGTTGGGGGCGCGCGCTGGCGAAGGACAGCGTCGAACTGCTGCTGCCCGTCGCGTCGGTGCGCACCGTCGACGGCGCGCGCGCGGTCGACGGGATGCGGCTGCGCGTGCTGGACGGTGCGGGCGATGCATGCGCGCCGCTGGCCGACGGTTGCGGCTGCGGACGCGCGTGCGACGGCCCCGCGCGCGATGCCGCCGCGGGCGGGCTTCGCGTGCTGCCGGTCTACGATCCGGATCTCGGGATGATCGTCGACCTGCTGCCTTACGAGCGTGGCCGCTCGCATGAGCGCGCGTTCGTCGGCGCGCTGCTCGAAACGGTCAGGCCGGGCGAGCTGTGGATCGTCGACGGGCGCTTCGATACGGACGCGATCCTGTCCGGCTGGCCGCGCCGCGGCGGCGCGTTCGTCGTGCGTGAATACGGCCGCCCGACTGCATGCCGGCCGCTGGGCGACTGGCAGGAAGCCGGCGGCCTCGGCGACGGGCGCGTGTACGAGCAGGCTGTCGGCATGGCCGGCGACGGCGGGGTGTCGGCCGCGTTTCGGCGGATCGAATGGCGCCGCGCCGCGGCGCACGGCGCAACCGGCGAAATCGTCACGTTGCTGACCGATCTGCCGGCCGAGCGGTTCGACGCACCGCAGATCGTCCAACTGTCGTGCCGGCGCTGGCGCGATGCGTTGCCGCTGCCGCTCGAGCCCGTGACGGGCGGCGCGCCGTTCGGCGGCGTGCCAGCGCGCGCGGCGCTGCTGGCGAGCGGGATCGCGGCGTTCGCGTACAACGCGTTCAGCGTGATGACGCGCGTCGTCGACGGTGCGCTCGCGCTCGACGCGCGCGACGTCGAGCGCCTGCCGTCGCTGATCGCCGACGGCGTGACGGCCACCTATGCGGGGATGATGATCGCGCTGCCGCCCGAGTGGTGGGAGCGTTACGATCAACTGCCCGCGACGGCGCTCGGCCAGATCGTGCGCATGCTCGCCGTGCACGTCGATCCGCGCAGCGGACGGCGCCGGCGTCGCGACAACCGGCTGTCCGCGAAGTCGCAGGCGCTGCTGCGCGCGGCGACGCTCGAGCGCCTGATGCACGACGACGGCGACGATCCGGCCGCGAACGTGTTCAGCCTGCGCACGATCGCGATGGCGACGCGCGACTTCAGCAGCAATCCGTCGAAGGCGCTGCGGCACGCGGGCGAGGCGCTCGTGATGGTCACCAAATACAACCGGCCGATCGCGCTGCTCGTGTCGATCGACGACTGGAACCGGCTGCTCGGCGAAGTGCGCGAGACGAGCCTCACGCGGCTGTCGTTCGATGCGGCGGCGTCGCCGGGCGTGCGCCCGGTCGCGTTGAGCGAATCGTCGTTGAACTAGCGGGCGCGGATGCGGAATACGGGCCGATGACCGCGCGTTGCCGGCCCGCCACGCGACGCGCACACCGCTTCCGGCTTCAGCTCGCGAGCCGCCGCACCCAGATGACCGACGTCCACGCGAAATTGCCGCTGCCGTAGCGCGCGACCAGCGTGTCGACGCGTGCGTCGATGCGCGCCGAATGCACGCGGCAGTGCACGATGAAATAACCGCTGGTCACGCCGACGGACGAGCCGTCCGGCAACGTCGGGTTGCCGCCCTGCGCGGGCAGCAGGTATTCGGCGATGTCGCCGGTGCTGACGAAATATGCGGTGGTGCGCCGGTCGACGAGCCGCTTTGCCTGGCTGGGCGACAGCGTCGGAATCGCGGCGACGAGCACGGGCTCTGCCGCGGTGTTCGCGTTGACGACGGTCAGGTCGGGCAGGATCGTCACGAACGGCGCGAGCGTTTCGATCGCATGTGCGTCGTAGCCGGGGATGCGCGCGAGATCGTCGACGGACACCAGTTGCAGCGGCCAGCCGCCGGGGCCGTTCGCGTCGCGCAGCGAGCGCAGCATATAGTCGGCCGTCTGTTGCGCGAGCGCGGGTTCGAGCGATAGCTGGCTGAGCAGCCGCCGGTACGCCAGCACGCCTTCGCCGTTGGACTGCCACGGCTTGCCGGGCGCCACGCGCGACACGAGGTTCATCAGGTTGAAGCGCGCCTGCGCATCCTCGACGCTGCCCGAGATCCACGCGCGCGACAGCTCGGCGTTGACCGCCAGCGCGTCGGACGGCAGCAGGTCCGAGAGCTGCACGTCGGCGACCGGCAGCGACCACGGCTGGCCGACGAATGTGACGTTCGACGTCGCGCTTTGCGCGCGCAGCGTCGCGCGCGCCCATTCGACCGCGGCGCGCTCCACCCAGATCGTCTGCGTCGCGAGCCGCTGGTTCTCGACGTCGCGCGTCGCGACCTGCTGGCGCCACAGCACGCTGGCCGCGAGCGTGGCCGCCAGCGCGACGACGAGCAGCACCGTCACGATCGCGATGCCGCGTTCGCGGCGCATGTGCGTGGTCCTTCCTGTCCCGTCTCGATGCATCCGCGTGCCCCCGCAGTGTCGGCGCGGCGCGCTCAGATCTCGAACGCCAGCCACGCATGCGCGATGCTTGCATGCGCAGATGACGTGACGCCGAACAGCGCGGCGAGCCCCGCCACCCAGCACGCGAGCGTCGCGGGGCGCATGCCGTCGGCCGCCAGCGGGCCGACGAGGCTGGCGATCGCGTGCGAGCGCCACAGCAGCAGCACGAACAGCGCGCAGCCGACGGACATCGCGATGCCGAACATGTGCAGCGCAACCGCCGGGCGTCGCGTGAACGGCGCGCGGTGATGCCGCTGGTTCGTCGCGACGATCGCGACCCCGTGCGCGACGGGGACGATCGCCATGGCGAGCGTCCAGAACAAAGGCTGGTCGCTCGACGGATTGATCAGCAGCAGCGTGCCGATCGTCCAGATCGGCGGAGCGAGCAGCGTGAGCGCGGTCCACGACAGCAGTTGCCACGCGAGCCAGGGCGTGCGCCAGCGCAGCGGCGGATTCGGCGCTGCGTGAGCGGCGGGCGGAAGCCGCCGGCCCGGCGTGCCGACGGCGCCGGACAATCGCCCGGCGAGCCACCGTACGAGCATCGTCGCGAATGACATGGATTGTCCTGTCGTTGATGTTGTCCGTTCTCAATAGCTAGGACGAAGCGGGCGGGCGCAAGCCGCAGGATTTCGTGCGGGCCGGCAGTTTGCCGCGCAGCGCATCGCGAGTCAGCGGTGCGTAAACGGTATCGGCGCGGCCCCCGGCCGGGCTTTGCGTGCGTTTCGTGAATATCTTCAGCGGAATGTCACAAAAACTTCCCGGTTGAAACCGGAGGATGGTGCCGGCCGCACGCTGGCGCGTTGCGTTTTCGCACGTCGGCCAGCAAGACGGCGACACGTTTGCCGGCGGTCCGCGCGAAGTATGGGCCGCTGAAGAGCCGGATATCGGCCGGGCAACGGCACGCACACGAAACGGGGGCCACGCAAGGTCATGCGCCGCGTCTCGCGAGCATCGCGCGAGGGGCTGGCTGCGCGCGCATTGCAGTCCGCGCCTTGTCGGTTGCACGGCATGGCACACGCGGGCCGCTTGTGTCGACCGTTTGCCCGTGGCGGCAGATCGGTCGACGTCACGCAAAAAAATTGCGGCAATGCGCGCTTCGTTCCGTCTAGGTAGGTGGGAGCTGCGACTTGGTGTGCCGTACGCGGCCCCGTTCGCGACCGATGCACGATGCACATGCGTCGTGTCGGCGGGCGGGGCAACGCGGACGCGCGCATTTTTCTCATCACGCGGCGTGAAGCCGACAGGTGCATGACAGTGGAACAGTTCGAGGAAACCCGGCCGGCCGGCGATAGCGGCGCGGCGCCGGACGACGTATCGGCGCGCGAAGCGGAAGCGCTCGCGCCGGTCATCAACCTGCGCGACACGGGGCGCTTCCTGCAGGTGCTCGAGGCGCTCAAGTGCTCGCTGGCCGTGAGCCGGCGCCCGTCCGGCGTCGCGGTGATCGGCGTCGACGGCGGCGTGCCCACGCTGTCCGCGTGCCTGTTGCCGCGCTCGATGGGAATGGCCGTGTCGGGTAACCGGCTCGCGGTCGCGACGATGCACGAGCTGATGGTGTTTGCCAACGTGTCGACGCTCGCGCCGCTTTATCCGGGCCGCCCGGATCATTACGACGCGATGTTCGTGCCGCGCATGTCCTACTACACCGGCGATCTCGACCTGCACGACATGGCGTTCGACAAGCACGTCGTGCTCGCGGTCAACACGCGCTATTCGTGCATCAGCGTGATCGACGGCTATTTCAACTTCACGCCGATCTGGCAGCCGCCGTTCGTGACGGCGACGGTGCCCGACGATCGCTGCCACCTGAACGGCATGGCGTTTGCCGATGGCAAGGTGCGGTTCGCGACCGCGCTCGGGATGAGCGACGAGCCGTTCGGCTGGCGCAGCGGGATGGCCGGCGGCGGGATCGTGATGGAGGTGCCGTCCGGCCGGGTCGTCGCATCGGGGCTGTCGATGCCCCATTCGCCGCGCGTGATCGGCGGGCGTCTGCACGTGCTCGAAGGCGGTCGCGGCCACGTGCTGCAGATCGATCCGCAATCGGGCGCACGACGGGTGCTCGCGAAGCTGCCGGGTTTTACGCACGGTCTCGCGGAATACGGCGGCGTGCTGTTCGTCGGACTGTCGAAGCTGCGCGACAAGCGCGGGCCGCAGGGGTTGCCGATCGAAAGCGAATCGGATGGGCTGGTCGCGGGGGTCGCCGCGCTCGACGCGAACAGCGGCGACGTGCTCGGCATCCTTCAGTTCTTCAATGGCGTCGACGAGGTCTTCGACGTGCAGGTGCTGCCGAACGTCCGGCGTGCCGAAATCCTGAGCCCGCATCAATGGGCCGAGACGCCGTCGATCGTGACGATGCAGGGCGGCTTCTGGCAGACGCGCCCGCGCGAGGACGACGAGCCCGCGAACACCGGCGGGCGAGCGTGATGAAGAGCGATTGTTGCGGGTTTTCCGGCGTCGTTTCGTCCTTATCGGTAGACGCGACGCATGCGGTGCGCGACGCGTCGTCGCAACGGGCGGGCGGGGTGCTGTGGCTCACGGGGCTGTCGGGCGCGGGCAAGACGACGCTGGCCGACGCGCTGGCGGCGCGGCTGCGCGAACGATGCGTGCAGCCGGTGGTGCTCGACGGCGACCGGTTGCGGGCGGGACTGAATCGGGATCTCGGCTTTACGGTGCACGATCGCTTCGAGAACGTGCGGCGCATCGCCGAGGTCGCGGCGCTGTCGAGCGAATCGGGCGCGCTTGCGATTGTCGCGGTCATTTCGCCGCTCATGGCGATGCGCGACGAAGCGCGATCGATCGTGGGGCAGGCATTTCGCGAAGTGTATGTGAGCACGCCGCTGGCCTGCTGCGAGGCGCGTGACCCGAAAGGGCTGTATGCGAAGGCGCGGTGCGGCGCGCTGCCGGAATTCACGGGCGTCTCGTCGCCGTACGAGCCGCCGGTGGAAGCCGATCTCACGATCGACACCGGCCGCGCATCGCTCGCGGCGTGCGTCGATACGCTGATGCGATTCGCGCACGCGCAGTTCGGTTGCGCGGCGGATGCACGGGCTGTGCAGATGCGTTGCGGCTGAGTTCGAATCGAAGCGCGTGAAAAGCATTGCGCTGATCATGCTAAGGATGACGAATGAAACGTCATCAAAGTGAAACAGGCATTTGATAGCGAAGCGGGCGACGGGTGCCGGGCACTTCGCTGCGATCCGGAACAACAAAGGGGAATGGCGCATGCCGCCGAGAGTAGACCGCAAGTCACGCGAACGATGGCGGCTGAACTGCCGATGCCTGGCCGGCGCCGCGCTGGTCGGAGGGTTGGGCCTCGCGCCGGGCATTCATGCGCAGGAAGCCGCCGCGCCGGCCGCGAAAGCGGCACCGTCGGCGCCGCAGACGTTCGACGTGAATGCCTTCGTGGTGCGCGGCAACACGACGCTGCCGACGATCGAGATCGAGAAGGCCGTGTACCCGTTCGAAGGGCCGGGCCGGACGCTCGCCGACGTGAACGCGGCACGCGACGCGTTGCAGAAGGCCTACCAGGAGCGCGGCTATCAATCGGTCGTCGTCGAACTGCCGCAGCAGCAGGTGAAGAACGGCGTGATCCTGCTGCAGGTGACCGAAGCGAAGGTCGGGCGACTGCGCGTCGACGGCGCGAAATACAACTCGCCGCAGAACATCCGCGATGCGGTGCCCGCGCTGGCCGAAGGCCAGGTGCCCGATTTCAACCAGGCGCAGCAGCAGCTTACCGACCTGAACCGCTCGGCGGACCGGCAGGTGATCCCGGTGCTCAAGCCGGGCGCGCTGCCGCAGACGGTCGACGTCGACCTGAAGGTCGACGATCACAGCCCGCTGCACGGCACGCTCGAGCTGAACAACGACAACAGCCCCGGCACGTCGACGTTGCGCACGAGCGCGAGCCTCAGCTACTCGAATCTGTGGCAGCTCGGTCACGTGATTTTCGGCACCTATGTGATCGCGCCGCAGCATCCGAACGACGCGCGAGTCTACGCGTTCTCGTATCTCGCGCCGATCAGGGATTCGCGCTGGAGCTTCCTCGCGACGGTCGTGCACTCGGACAGCAACGTCGCGTCGGTCGGCGGCACGAATGTGCTCGGCAAGGGTACGACCTACGGCTTCACCGCGATCTACGCGCTGCCGGCGACGGAGACGTATGCGCATTCGGTCAGCATCGAGATCGACCGCAAGCATTACGACGAGAACGTGAGCCTGGTGGGCCAGACGTCCATGGCGCCGCTGACCTACGTGCCGGTGACGTTCTCGTACAACGGCCAACTCAGCCTGAAGAACTCGCAGACGTCGTTCTCCGCGTCGCTGACGACGAACATCCGCGGCCTCGGCAGCGACTGGGGCGCGTGGGATAACAAGCGCTACAACGCGACGCCCGATTTCGTGTACGGCAAGTTCGACGTCAACCACACGCAGCGTTTCGCGAACGACATGCAGGCCAATGCGCACGTGAACGCACAGATCTCGAACTCGCCGCTCGTGTCGAGCGAGCAGTTTGCCGCGGGCGGGATGAACAGCGTGCGCGGCTACATGCAGGCCGAGAACACGGCCGACAGCGGCGTGATCGCGTCGCTCGAACTGCGCAGCCCGTCGCTCGCGAAGTGGCTCGGCGGCGCGGTCGGCAGCCGCCTGAACGAGTGGCGCTTCCACGCATTCTTCGACGCCGCGCATCTGTGGCTGCTGAGCCCGCTGCCGGAGCAGACGTCGCGCTTCAACCTGATGAGCGTCGGCGTCGGCACGCGGCTGCAGATCATGAAGTACGCGAGCGCGGATTTCGAGGCCGGCTGGCCGTTGAAGGCGGGCGTCTATACGCGGCAGTACAGCCCGCGATTCGATTTCTACGTACGGCTGGGGTTCTGACGGAATTTTTTTGATCGTGCCGGGGCGATGCGAAGAGCGCGGCGCCCGCACATTGGGGGAGTGGATCGTGAAGCGAGTCTTGTTTTTCCTGTTGACGGTGATGCTGGGCGTGCTGCCCGGCATCGCGAACGCATGGTGGCAGAACGACTGGTCGTACCGGAAGGCGATCACGATCGACGCGAGCGCGAAGGGCGCGAATCTCGCGGAATCGGCTGGCCGCGTGCCGCTGCTGATCCGTCTGCATTCGGGCAACTTCCAATTCGACGGGCTGGCCGACAACGGCGCCGATATTCGCTTCGTCGCCGCCGACGACAAGACGCCGCTGAATTACCACATCGAGCAATACGATCCGGTGCTTGGCGTCGCGCTGATCTGGGTCGACGTTCCGAGGATGCCGGCCGGCGCCGCGGAGTCGATCTGGATGTATTACGGCAACAAGAAGGCGCCGGACGGCGGCAAGCCGGCCGAGACGTTCGATGCCGACTACACGCTCGTCTACCACTTCAACGGTGCGGCGGGCGCGCCGCCGAAGGATGCGACCGCATACGGCAACAACGCGCAGAACGCGTCGTTCCGCACGGTCGAGGACGGCATCGTCGGCAAGGGCGCGCGGTTCGACGGAAGCGGGTCGCTGACGCTGCCGGCAAGCCCGTCGCTGAACCTGGCGGCAGGCGGCAGCTTCACGTTCAGCGCGTGGGTGAAGCCGTCGGCGCTGGCGCCGAACACCGTGCTGTACAGCCGTCGCGACGGCGCGAACGCGCTGCTGATCGGTCTCGACAACGGCGTGCCGTTCGCGGAAGTCGACGGTGCGTCCGGCAGCCCGGCGCCGGTACGCACGCCGGCCGCCGCACCGGTCGCGGCGAACCAGTGGACGTATCTCGCGGTCACGGCCGACGGCAGGAACCTGACCGTCTACGTGAACGGCAAGCAGGCCGCGCAGGTCGCGGCGGCGCTGCCCGCGCTGAACGGTGCGGCGACCATCGGCGCGGACGCCGCCGGCGTGCCGGCCGGCCTGGCCGCTTACGCGGGTGCGCTCGACGAACTGCGCTTGTCGAAGGTCGCGCGCTTGCCGGTCGCGCTCGCCGTCGACGCACTTGCGCAGGGCTCGGAATCGAAGCTCGTCGCATACGGCGCCGACGAGAAGCAGTCGGGTTTCGGCTTCGGCTACTTCGGCGTGATCGTGCAGTCGGTGACCGTCGACGCGTGGGTCGTGATCACGATCCTGCTCGGCATGGCGTTCGTGTCGTGGATCGTGATGTGGACGAAGGCGCGCTATGTCGGCACCGTCGACAAGGCGAACCAGTATTTCGTGCAGCGCTTTCGCGAGGTGGCCGGGCGACACCTGGTCGGTCTCGCGCATGTCGACGAAGCGAGCGACGATGGCCGCCGGCTGTACCAGTCGTCGCTGTACCGGCTGTACAAGGCCGGCGTGCATGAAATCCACAGCCGCGTGGACGGCAACGGCCGTACGGTGATCACGACCGAATCGATCGAGGCGATCCGCGCGTCGATGGATGCGACGCTGGTGCGCGAGAACCAGCGGCTGTCGAAATCGATGGTGCTGCTGACGATCGCGATCTCGGGCGGCCCGTTCCTCGGCCTGCTCGGCACGGTGGTCGGCGTGATGATCACGTTCGCGGCGATCGCCGCGGCCGGCGACGTGAACGTGAACGCGATCGCACCGGGTATCGCGGCCGCGCTGCTCGCCACCGTCACGGGCCTGTTCGTCGCGATTCCCGCGCTGTTCGGCTACAACTACCTGCTGATCCGCAACAAGAACGTGACCGCGAACATGCAGGTGTTCGTCGACGAATTCGTCACGCGACTCGCCGAAGCGCACCGCACGCCCGATCACGCGGTGCTGGCCGACTGAACGCACGCAGGAGACCACCATGCAGGTTCAGGACGACGAAAAGCCGTACGACGACATCAACATCACGCCGATGCTCGACCTCGCGTACGTGCTGCTGATCATCTTCATCATCATGACGACCGCGTCGGTGCAGGGCATCAAGGTCGACCTGCCGAAGGCGAGCTCGTCCGCGAGTCTCGCGAAGCCGAAGACGAAGGCGATCACGGTCGCCGATTCGGGGCAGGTCTTCCTCGACGCATACCCGGTGACGATGGACGAGCTCGAGAGCCGGCTGCGCACCGAGAAGGCGACCAGCCCGGAATTCCCGATCGTGCTGAAGGGCGATGCGGCCGTGCAGTACCAGAAAGTCATGGACGTGCTCGACCTGCTGCGCCGTCTCGACCTGTCGCAGGTCGGGCTCGTGACCGGCAAGGCGAAGCAGGGCGGCTAGCGCGATGGAAATGACCTATAACGGCGGCCCGCCGCAGAAAGGCCCCGGTCGCTTCGTGAAGCCGGTTGCGATCGCGCTCGTGCTCGCGGGGCTGGCCGCGCTGATCTGGCATTTCGCGGGCGATACCGCGGGCGTGAAGCGCGTGAGCGCGCCGCAGGTGACGACGGTGATTCCGTTGCCGCCGCCCCCGCCGCCGCCGAAACAGAAACCGCCGCCCGAAAAGGTGAAGGAAGAGGTCAAGACGCCGGTCGACCGGCCGACGATCGCGCCGAAGCCGTCCGAGGCGCCGAAGCCGTCGGACAACCAGCCGAAGCAGATGACGATGAATGCGCCCGCGCAGGCCGGCACCGACAGCTTCAATATCGGCGCGGGCGACGGCTCGGGGATGATCGGCAGCGGCGGGGGCGGCAAGTTCGGCAATGCGAGCTATGCGCAATACATGGTGTACGTGCTGCAGCGCGCGATCGAACAGGACAAGGGCGTGCAGGAGGCCGGCGGCGCGCGCTTCGTGGGCAGCCTGAACCTGTGGATGGATGCGTCAGGGCGAATCACGAAGGTGACGGTCGCGCAGTCGACCGGCGACGCGAAGATCGACGCGGCCGTGGTCGCGGCGGTCGAAGCGCTCGGCAGGGTCGACGAGGTGCCGCCGCCCGCGACCGCGTATCCGGTGCTCGTCAGGCTCCAGGGGCGAAAGCCGGCATGACGATGCGTGCGCGACATGGCGAATCAATCATGGGGCGGCGCCGTTGCACGGATGCTGCCGGAAAAGAAACGAAAATTGTTCGGAGTGCTTCGATGATTCGGAAGATGAACGGACGGGGCGCGGCGCCCCGCAACGGCGTGCCGCCCGCGCGCCTGTCGCGCGTCGGCGCGGCGGTGCTGACGCTCGGGCTGACGTGCGCGAGTGCCGCGCACGGGCAATCGCTCGAGGCGCAGGCGGCGTCGGGGAAGGCCGCGCCGACGGAGAGCGTGGTGATCAACCTGATCAACCTGCTCGTCAAGCGCGGCGTGCTCACGCAGCAGAATGCGAACGAGCTGATCAGCGAGGCGCGCACCGAGGCCGTGCAGGCGCGCGCCTCGCGTGGCTCGGGCGCGGCCGTGGTGGCCGGCGCCGCCGTGGTCAACCCGCCGACGCAGCCTGGCGATGTCGCGGTGCCGTACGTGCCGCAGCTCGTGCGCGACCAGATCCGCGACCAGGTGAAGCAGGAAGTGATCGCGCAGGCGAAGGCCGAGAACTGGGCGCAACCGAACACGTTCCCCGACTGGGTGTCGCGCATCAAGCTCGACGGCGACCTGCGCGTGCGTGACGAATACCACTTCTACGGCAGCCGCAACGCGAACAACGTGACGAACTTCGCGGCGATCAACCAGGGCGGCGGATTCGACATTAACCCGAATACCAACACGACGCAGTTGCCGACGCAGAACACCACGCAGAACCGCAACAATCTGCTGCGCTACCGCGCGCGGCTCGGCGTGACGGCGACGCTGTCCGACGACATGATCGCCGGGATCCAGCTAGCGAGCGGCAACGACAACGGGCCCGTGTCGACCACGTCGACCGCCGGCGGCGGCTTCGCGAAGAAGAACATCTGGTTGAACAAGGCGTTCTTCGCGTACCGGCCGACGCCGTGGCTGAACCTGACGGCCGGCCGCTTCGACAATCCGTTCTTCAAGTCGGACCTGGTGTTCTCCGACGACCTGATGATGGACGGGCTCGCCGCGAACCTGCGCCATGCGCTGCCGTGGAATCCGGACGTGACGCTGTTCGGCACGCTCGGCGTGTTCCCGATCCAGTACACGAGCGAGAACTTCCCGTCGAACAGCACCGACAAGGCCGGCAGCGACACGAAGTGGATGTTCGGCGCGCAGTTCGGCGCGGACTGGAAGATCGATGCGAAGAACCGGCTGCGCGGCGCGCTCGCGTACTACGACTTCCAGAACATGCGCGGCACGCTGTCGTCGCCGTGCGCGCTGTATCTCGGCGCGACGAGCTGCAACACCGACAACGAGGCGCCCGCGTTCATGCAGGGCGGCAACACGCTGATCGCGCTGCGCAACATCGTGCAGAACCCGAACCTCGCGCCGGGGATGACGCCGCAGCCGCAGCTCTTCGGGCTTGCCTACAACTACCGGCTGCTCGACCTGAAGGCGCAGTGGGACACGGTGGTGGCGGATCGCTTCAAGCTGCGCCTGGACGGCGAATACGTGCGCAACCTCGCGTACAACGACAACAAGGCGTTCGCGGCGGCGTCGCTGCCGGTCAACAACTACGAATCGACGTCGGTGAACGCGACGCGTGCCGACTATCGCAGCGGCCCGAACGGCTTCCTCGCGAAGGCGACGATCGGCGAGCCGGAGCCGCGCGAGAAGGGCCAGTGGAATTTCTCGATCGCGTACAAGTACCTGCAGCCGGACGCCGTGCTCGACGCGTTCAACGATCCCGACTTCCATCTCGGCGGTACCAATGCGCGCGGCTACGTGATCGGCGCCGCGTACGCGGTCGCACGCGACACGTGGGTGTCGGCCCGCTACCTGAGCTCGAAGGAAGTGTACGGGCCGCCGGTATCGATCGACGTGCTGCAGATCGAGCTCAATGCTCGCTTCTGACCGGAGCCGCGAATGAACACGACTTATCGCACGATGCTCGCGGCCGGTGCGGCCGCCGTGCTGCTGCTGGCGGCCGGCGGCGCGCACGCGCAGAGCATCGAGGACAAGCTGCGCAGCCAGTTGCGCTCGACCGTGCAGGAGCTGCGCCAGTTGCAGGACAGTCAGGCGCAATTGCAAAGCGACAAGGCGGCGGCCGAGAAGCAGCGCGACGACGCGCTCGCGCAACTGAAGGCGTTGCAGGGGCAGCTAGCGGCGGCGCGCGGCGATTCGGGCGCCGAGGCGGCCGCGAAGCGCGCGCTCGCGCAGGAGCGCGCGGGCCGCGAGCAGGATGCGAAGTCGCTGGCGAAATACAAGTCGTCCTACGAGGACCTGCTCGCCGTGTCGCGCGCCCGCGATGCGCAGCACACGCAGCTGCAGAAGGACGTCGCCGCGCGTGACACGCAACTGAAAACCTGCGAGGCACACAATGCGGAGTTGTATCGCGTGGGCCACGAGATTCTCGACGCGTACGAGCATGTCGGGATCGGCACGTTCCTTTCGTCGCGGCAGCCGTTCGCGCAGTCGGCGCGCGTGAAGTATGACGATCTCGCGCAACGCTACGGCGATGCGCTGTATGCGGGCAAGTACGACCCGGCCGCGCGTCCGGCCGCTGCGGCACCGGCGTCGGCACCGACACCGACACCAGCGGCGGCGAGCGCCCAGTGAGCGCACGGCTCGAAGCCGCACTTGAACCGATCGATTCGATGAACACGGAGAAGACAGACATGCAAGACAAGCAACCGAACGCCGGCGACGAACGCGCGGCACACGATGCGCCGATCGAAGCGATCAGCGCCGAGCGCCTGGCCGACGTGCTGCGTCGCGCGGGCTACCGCGTGACGGCCGCCGAGCAGAACGGCACGGTGCAACTGATGAGCGCGAGCCAGGGCATCGGTTTCGCGGTGCGCTTCGGCAACCCGGCCACGGCGTTCGCGCCGCAGGGCGCCGATGCGCAGGCCGCGGGGCTGCCGTATATCGACTACACGTTGTCGTGCGTGCTGCAGGTGCAGGGCGAATTGCCGGCCGAGCTCGTCGCGGACTGGAACCGCACCAAGCGCTTTGCGCGTCTTGCGAGCCACGGGGCGTTTCTCGCGCTGGAGATGGACGTCGTCGTCGCGGGCGGCGTTTCCGAGCGCTACCTGCGCTCGACGATCGAGCTGTGGGACCGGTTGATCCAGGAATTCCTGCTGCACCTGCGCAACCGGCCCGCGATGGCCGAGCAGGAAGCGGCGGCGCGTGCGGCGGCCGGCGAACTGGCGGCGGCTCCGTCCGAGGCTCCGGGTACGGCTGCACGCGAGGCCGCCACGCAGTCATGAACACCGCGAGCGGGAGCGCCGGCCGCCGTAGCGTTGGCCGCCGGATCGCCGCCGCGCTGCGCGCGCTGCTGCCGGATGGCCGGCCCCCGGATGGCCGTCCGGGGCCTACGTCCGCCACTGACGCCCCCGCCGCGTGGGTGATGTATGCGGAAGGCGTCGCACAAGGGCTGCGGACGGTGCTCGACGGCGACGAGGCAGCCGTGTGCCGGCTGCGCGCCGACCTAGGGCGCTGGGCCGACCGGCTCGCCGATACCGGCGACGACGTGCCGGTGCTGCCGGTGCGCGCATGGCTCGACCGGCGCGGGCACGTGATGCGGGTCGACAGCGCGCCGGCCAGCGATCCTGCGGTCGACGCCGCGCTGCACGACGCGCTGGTGGGCCGCGCGATCGGCACGGCGCCGCCGCGCGGGATGACACAGCCGATCGTGATGCGCGTGACGCTGACCGGTATCCGCTAGCTCGGGACGGCGAGGAACGGAACGACGCGGACACCGCGCGACGTACGGTGTACGCAACTCAAAAAAGCAATCGAGAGGGCTGTCGAATCATGATGACGAAAGTAAAGACGCTGGCAATGCTGGCGGGCAGTTTCGCGCTGAGCGCGCCGCTCGTCGCGCACGCACAGGACGACGTGATCGCGAACGCCGCGCAGGCGTCGGTCACGCAGGCCGACATCGCGGGGCTGTTGAAGGCGGTGAGCCCCGAAGGGCGCGAACGCCTCGCGGCCGACCCCGCGGCGCTGGAACAGGTCGTGCGTTCGACGCTGGCACAGAAGGCGGTGCTGGCCGAGGCGAAATCGAAGGGCTGGGACAAGCAGGCGCAGGTGCAGGCGGCCGTCGAGCAGGCGCAGCGCGACATCGTCGTGCGCAGCTATCTGACGTCGGTGAGTGCGCCGCCGGCCGACTATCCGTCGGACGCGGAGATCCAGTCCGCGTATGACGGGAACCGTGCCGCGTTCACCGCACCGCGCGCGCTGCACGTCGCGCAGATCTATATCGCGGTGCCGCCGAACGCGGATGCCGCGACGCTCGACAAGGCGCGCAAGCAGGCGGCGGGTCTCGCGAATCGCGCGCGCAGCGGCGATTTCGCGGCGCTTGCGAAGGAGAATTCGCAGGACAGGGCGAGCGCCGCGAACGGCGGCGATCTCGGTTTCGTGCCCGACCAGTCGATGCTGCCGGCCGTTCGGCAGGCGGCCGACGCGCTGAAGCCGGGCCAGGTCTCCGCGCCGATCCAGACGCCGGCCGGCTTTCACGTCGTGAAGCTGATCGACGTGCGTGCGGCCGCGCCGCGCCCGTTGGCCGACGTGAAGGAGCAGTTGCGAGCGATGCTGCGCGCGCAGCGCACGCAGCAGAATGCGCAGGCGTATCTCGCGAAGCTGGCCGCGAACGCGCCGATCAACGAAGACGCGCTGAAGAAAGCGCTCGCGTCGGCCCGGTAGGCACACTCATGGCACCTGTCCTTTCGACGCCGCGTGTCGCGGCACCCGATGCGCGCACGCCGGCGCGGCGTCGCCCGGCCGCCGCGTCCGACCGTCCGCGCATGCCGAAGGCGAACCCGTGGCCGGGCCGGCCCGGCGAATGGCCGACGCATTGTCCGCTTTGCTTCGGCGCGCTGGAGCCGTTGCCCGGCGCGGGAGGCCATGCGCGGCACCGCAGCGCGCGGTGCTCCGCGCAGTGCGTGCTCACGACGCGCCAGTATCAGCCGGACGAGCCGACGATACGCGGCGCACGCGACGCGCAGGTCGCCGCGCTCCATCGCGAGCGCTTCATCGCGCAGTGGCCGCGTCATTACGCGCTGATGCGGCGCGCGTGGCCCGCGCTTACGATCGGCCGCTTCATCGCGGTGATCGCCTGCGTGGACGTCGCTGATCTCTGGTCGTACCGGATGCTGCGCGACGACGATCTCGCGGCCGTGCTGCTCGTGCAGGCCGGCTTCCTGCGCGTGCCGGATGCGTCGGGCGTCGATACGTCGGGCGTCGATACGCCGGGCGTCGACGCGTCGGCCGGCGATGCGCGCGCGCCCACGGTGCGCTGGGTGCGGTTCTGGTTCGACGCGAGCGTGCGCGACGTCGGCGATCTGTGGGCGGCCGGCAGCGAAGCGCCGCCGCTGTTTCGCGTCGACTATCGCGAGCCGCTCGTCACGCCGTATCCGACCGGTGCGCAGGTGCATGCCTGGCAGCCGGTCGACGGCATGCGCGATGCATGGGCGCAGCACGCCGATGCGCATGAACGGGCCGTCGACGCGACCGATCGCGCGGCGTTCGAGCGCTTTCTGGCGCGTGCGCAGGCGTCGGGTGCGAGCGTGTGAGCGCGGCACCGCGAGCCCGATGAAGCCATCACTGAAGGAGCCGCGGATGAAGATGCGACGAAACGGAATCGCGACGATCGTCTGCCTGCTGCTGGCGGCCGGCGCGCACGCGCAGGGCAGCCGCGCGGCGGCGAGTGCGGCCATGCCTGCGCCGGCCGGTCCGGGTTCGGCCGCGAAGCCGGTGTGCGTCGATGCGGAAGTCGACGGCAAGCGCGCGCTGTCGTACGACTGCCTGAGCCAGCAACTGAAGCCGAAGGCCGAACCGCAGGCGGGCGCATCGCAGACGGATTCGGAGCGGCTGTCGAAGCAGCCGTCGAACCGTCTCGGCACGTTCAACCTGTCGACTGAGCGGAATCGCTTCGGCTCGAACTGGGGCCGGTCGGTGACGCCACAGCGGCCCGATGCGCCGGTCGCGGTGCCGCCGAAGTGAGGCATACGGCTGGTAGCGCGGCGCGGGCATCGACGGGCAGGTGGCGTTGCGGCGCGAACCGACGAGGAACTGCGACATGAAAGCCGGCAAGCACACGGGCCGGGCGGCGGTGTTGCGGGCGATCGCGGGTGTGCTCGCGTTTGCCTGCGCATGCTCGACGGCGCCGGCCGCGGAACGATCCGCGCTGCCGGGAGCCGCACCGCCGACCGTCGCGTTGCCGAACTTCGCCGCGCTGGTCCGGCGTGTCGGCCCCGCCGTCGTCAACATCAGCGTCACGCGCGAAGTCACGCAGATGGGCATCCAGTTGCCGCCAGGCATTGCGCCCGATCATCCGCTCGCGCCGTTTCTCGCGCGGCGCGTGATCGGCAACCGCGAGGAAGTGAGTCTCGGCTCCGGCTTCATCGTCAGTGCGGACGGCGTGATCCTGACCAACCGGCACGTGGTCGGCGACGCGACCAACATCGACGTGAAGCTGACCGACAAGCGCCAGTTCAAGGGCCGCGTGATCGGCAGCGATCCCGTGTCCGACGTCGCGGTGATCCGCATCGACGCGCACAACCTGCCGGTCGTCGAGACCGGCGACCCCGCGCGCACGGAGGTCGGCGACTGGGTGATGGCGATCGGTTCGCCATACGGGTTCGCGAACACGGTCACGCAGGGCATCGTCAGCGCGAAATCGCGCTCGTTGCCCGGCGAGCGCGCGATTCCGTTCATCCAGACCGACGTGCCGATCAACCCCGGCAATTCGGGCGGCCCATTGTTCGACCTCGGCGGCCGCGTGATCGCGATCAACTCGATGATCTTCTCGAAGACGGGCGGTTATCAGGGGCTCGCGTTCGCGATTCCGATCGACATCGCGCTCGACGTGAAGGACCAGTTGCTGCGGACCGGCAAGGTCACGCGCGGCCGGCTCGGCGTGGCCGTGCAGGAAGTGAGCCAGGCGCTCGCGCGTTCGTTCGGCCTCGCGAGCCCGGACGGCGCGCTGATCACGATGGTCGAGCCGGACGGCCCGGCCGCGCACGCGGGCCTGCGGGCGGGCGACGTCGTGCTCGCGGTCGACGGCAAGCCGGTCGCCGAATCGGCGGACTTGCTCGGCACGGTCGCGGGCATGCGTGCCGGGCGGCAGGCCGACCTGATCGTGTGGCGCGCGGGCCGGGCGATGCATGTGGTCGCGACGGTCGGCGCATTCGACAGTGGTACGGCGTCGGCCGGTGGCGAGCAAGGGCCCGCGCGGTTCGGGCTCGCACTGCGCGCGGCGACGGAGCAGGAGCGCCAGCGGCTCGGTGTCGGCCAGGCGCTCGTCGTCGAGCAGGCGAGCGGCCAGGCTGCCCGCGCTGGTTTGCAGCCGGGCGACATCGTGCTGTCGGTGAATGGCGCGCCGGTCGCGAGCATCGGCGCGCTGATGACCGAGATCGACGCCGCGCACGGCAACGTCGCGCTGCTGGTCCAGCGCGGCGGCACGCGGCTGTATGTGCCGATCGAGATCGGGTGAGCGGGTACAGCCGGGCGGCACGAAGGCAATGCGAGAGCAGTGCGAATTACTGCGTGAATGACCGCGCGAGGGCCGCGCACGAAACGGCGCGCGGGCGATTCGTCGAAACGGGAGGCGGGATGAAGCGAATGCAGGAGTGGGGTGCATCCGGAGGGCTGCGGGCAATCGTCGTCGCATTTGCGCTGGCCGTATGTGTCGAGCCGGGCGCCGCGCAAACGGCCGACGTGCCGCAGACGTGGATCCGCTACGGGCAGCTCGCCGGGCAGCAGTTCCAGGCGTGGCTCGAAGCGGACGGCGACGCGGCCGACCGGCTGCACCGCTATCTCGAAGCGCGTGTGCTGAACGCGAGCGCCGATGCACCGCCGCCCGCGATCGTCGTGCGCGCGTGGATCGGCGCGAACGGCGTCGTCACGCGCGTCAAATTCGCGTCGCTGGGAGATCCCGACGCGGACGCGACGCTGCGGCAACTGCTCACGGCCGGCGGCCTGCTGGCCGAGCCGCCGCCGCCCGACATGCTGCAGCCGTTGCGCGTGCGCCTGCGGCTCGCGCCGAATCCCGACGCGGCGGCCGCCGCACCGGCGTCGGCGATTCGGGGCGCTGTACCGGCTTCGGCCGCGTCACCTCGCGGTGAGGCTTCTTCGGCGCTTCCGGTTCCTCCGGCTGCGTCGGCGCCGGTACGGGCGGCAT
>NZ_JBFPFS010000017.1:0-131171 GCF_047978125.1 Burkholderia sp. LFS061
CCCCCCCCCCCCCCCCCCCCCATACACCCCCCCACCCCGCAACCCGCGATCGAATTCTAGGTCTGGTGGGCTGGTATTTTTTTATATGACACCGGTGGTGCGGGCGGGGCGCAGCCCGGCCCGCGCGACGCTCAGTAAATCACGACGGGTGCCGGCCGGTAGTAGACGGGCCGCGCCGGCACGACGATGCACCCGGCCAGCGTGATCGCGACGAGCGCGATGGCGATTGCGGTTCTTTTCATCACGCGCCTCCGTCACGCCCAGTGGCCGCGGGTCCAGAACCAGTTCGGACCCCGCTGATTCCAGTGGCCCGGCACCCAGTGCATGCCGACGCGCTCGGCTTCCCAGTGACCACCGATCCACTCGTAGCGCCCATGGTCCCAGTGCCAGTGACCGCGCTCCCACACATAGCCCACCCGCGCCGTCGGCAGGACCTCGTAGCGCACGGGCGGCGGCGCATTCGGCGCGACGACGACGATTTCCTCGGTGCGCACGGCGACCGGCTCGGCGACGACCACGCGGCCCTGCGGCGCGATCACGGGTGCGCCGACGAGAATCTCGTCCGCATGCGCGGCAAACGGCGCGGCGACGGCTGACAGGCCCGCGGCAAACAGCGCGAGCGAAACGATACGACGGTGAACGGTAGAGACAGCCATCACAACCTCCTGGTTGAACAAGTAACGCAAAGCGTATTCGTTCAATGCGGGAGGACCGATAACGGCCGACAGACGCGTTGTTACGGCGTGCCCGAAAGTGCAACAGGGCGTAAGACGCGCACGGCGGCGGGTGCCGCCGTGCGGAGGGACAGGCAAGCGTCAGGCTTGCGGAATCTCGATCTTCACTTCAAGGACTTCGAGATCGTCCTGGCGCTCGAGGCTCACGCGGATGTCATCGTCCGAAATATGGACGTACTTCGAGATGACCGCGACGAGCTCCTTCTGCAGCGCCGGCAGGTAGTCGGCCGGCGGCCGGCCGCCGACCCGTTCGTGCGCGATGATGAGCTGAAGGCGCTCCTTCGCGACCGATGCGGACTTCTTCTTCTCGCCGAGGAGAAACGAAAGGATGGACATGGGCGGCCTCCGTTACTTGCTGCCGAAGAGGCGCTGCAGCAGGCCCGGCTTCTGGTAATCGGTGAAGCGCAGCGGCTTGTCCTCGCCGAGGAAGCGCGCGACGACGTCCTTGTACGCTTCGGCGACGTCGGTGCCGTCGATGTGCACGGCCGGCAGGCCCTGGTTCGACGCGTGCAGCACGGCTTCCGACTCGGGCACCACGCCGATCAGCTTGATGCGCAGGATCTCGCTGATGTCCTCGAGCGACAGCATCTCGCCTTCGCTCACGCGCTTCGGGCTGTAGCGCGTGATCAGCAGGTGCTCCTTGATCGGATCCTTGCCTTCGGTCGCGCGCTTCGTCTTCGACGACAGGATGCCGAGAATGCGGTCCGAGTCGCGCACCGACGACACTTCCGGGTTCGTGACGATCAGCGCCTCGTCCGCGAAGTACATCGCGTGCAGCGCGCCGGCCTCGATGCCGGCCGGCGAATCGCAGACGATGTATTCGAAGTCCATCGCGACCAGGTCGTTCAGCACCTTCTCGACACCGTCGCGCGTCAGCGCATCCTTGTCGCGCGTCTGCGACGCCGGCAGGATGAACAGGTTCTCGCACTTCTTGTCCTTGATCAGCGCCTGGTTCAGGTTCGCTTCGCCCTGGATCACGTTCACGAGGTCGTACACCACGCGGCGCTCGCAGCCCATGATGAGATCGAGGTTGCGCAGGCCGACGTCGAAGTCGATCACGGCCGTCTTGTGGCCGCGCAGCGCGATACCGGACGCAAAGCTCGCGCTCGTCGTCGTCTTGCCCACGCCGCCCTTGCCCGAGGTCACCACGATGATTTTTGCCATTTACCCAATACCCTGTGTTCGTCAATGAGAGCCGATCGATCCGGCGCGCACCGCGTGAATTACGTCAGGCGCAGCGGTTCGATCATCAGTTTTTCCTCTTCGAGCCGGATCTGCACCGCTTTGCCCAGTACTTCGGCGGGCAACGGGTTCTCGGTTGTTCGATAGATACCCGCGATCGAAATCAGTTCCGGTTCGAGACACGTGCAGAAAATGCGCGCGTCGTGATTGCCGTGCACGCCCGCGAGTGCGCGGCCGCGCAACGGCGCGTAGATGTGGATATTGCCTTCCGCGATGATCTCCGCGCCGTGACTGACCGGCGCGAGCACCACGAGGTCTCCTTTCGCGTAAATCTGCTGCCCCGAACGCAACGGCCGGTCGATCACGAGCGTCTGGCCGCCCGTCTGGTTCGACGCCGGCGCCGGCTCGGACGCCTGTTCGGGCGCCGCCGCGGCGGCTGCAGCGACGACGGCCTCGGCGACCGGCGACGCTTCCGAGCCCTCGGCCGGCTTCGCGGCCGGCACGCGGCGATCGCGCGCCTCGAGCAACGGCAGGCCGGCTTCCCCCGCCCAGCCCTGCGTTGCCGATGCGACCACGCCCACCGGACGCATCCGCACGTCGTTCAGCATCTGGCGGATATCGGCCAGCGCGACGCGCTCGCCCTCCGCCAGGCGGCGGACGTCGATCGCGACGACATCGTCGGCAAAAAACTCGGGAGTCGCTTCGAAGCGCTTGACCAGTTCGGCACGCAACGCGTCGAGATCGGTCGTCTTCACGGTGAACAGCAACGTATCGACCGATCCGCTGCGCAGCTCGAAGAATGGCGATTTTTTAAGCGACATGGACACTCTGCAAAAATTTTTTGCGTATTTTACAGGCGTCCACGCGCGCGGCCATTATTTTTGGGACACCGGGTTGCGATGGCCCGGGCGGGCGCGCAACCGGCAGATGGGCAGGCAGGCGGGCGACCAGACCTTCATCGCGCCGCGCGGGCGTCACGTCAGTGCTTCACTTGCGACACGAACAGCGATTTCATCGCGCCGGGCATCCGCGCGATCGGCGCGTGTTCGCCGGTGTTGCCGAAACCTGCGCGCTCGTAGAAACGGATCGCGTTGCGGTTCGCATCGGCGATCCATGCATAGACCTCCCGGGCACCGCGCTCGGCGAGCCACGCGGTGGCCGTTTCCAGCAGCAGCACGCCGCCGCGCAGGTGACGTACCGCGTGCGCGACCCACAGCTCGCTGACGAACGCACGCCGGTCGGGCGTGTTGTCGAAATACGCGCCGATCATGCCGGCCGGATGGCCTTCGGTGTACAGCAGGAAAGTCGTCGACTCGTCGGACACGGCACGCTGCGCGGCAATCGCCGACGCTGCGTCCGTTTCGACGTTCAGCAATTCGGCCTCCGGCGCTTCGCCGGGTGCGTAGGGCTCACGCAGCGACGCGGCGCGGAGTTCGCGATACACGCCGCCCTGGTCGGCAACGATACGACGAACGGTCAAGGTCGAACTCATGCAGGCACAGCCCCCTTCGGACAGCAAGCTAGTAGCTTCAACCGAAAGCGGGGCATGAGTCAAATCGTTATTTTCAAACGGCGGCGCGAATCGAAAGGCGACAGGCGTCGCCGCTGGCGGCGTGTACCAACCGGTGTGCAGATGCAGCATCGGCGTATCGACGCGTGTCGATGGACGGCAGCCGCGGCCTCTTCGTTCGACGCCTCGCTTCGTTCGCCTTGCGATACGCGGCAGACGCGTTTCGGGCGCTTTGCATCTCGTCCCGGAGGCTGTAATGATCCGTAACATATGTAGCCGAAACAGGTGCCCCGCCGATATCAGCCCCATTTTGCTTATTGCACCGCAACATTCGTTGCGAGCCCGCGGGACGATACCCGCGCGCGCCACACCGCGCCAATCATCTGACAAACAAGCGGATCACGCGGGCCGATCCGGCCTCCCCGGCATGTTTCAATCGGCGCGTGCCGGCCCTTCCAGACATGCGTCGCACGCGCCCCTTCGTTTGGAGCCTCGCGCCTAGCGCCGGGGTTTGGAAAGCGTGTGCGCGGGTCGTATAACAGGCAGAACCGGACGACGATCCGGCGCCACCGCGCGTGTCGCGGGCCAACGAGGATTCGAACAACCGTGCATGCGGTCGCCCACCGGGCCGGCCGACTGGAGGGAGACAATGGCAATGACCGACGGATCGGCTTCGGGCTGGTCGGATGGCAAGCGATATCTGTGGCTGCTCGGCGCGCTGACGATCACGCTGCCGATCCTCTCCGCCCAGCTCGCGCTTTCGACGGGCCTTCACGTGTTCTGGTGGTTCGGCCCGCTGTTCGCGTTCGGCGTGATCCCGATCCTCGACACGCTGATCGGCGACGATCGCGACAATCCGCCCGAAGCCGTCGTGCCACATCTCGAACGGGAGCGTTATTACCGGTTCATCGTCTATCTCGCGACGCTCGTCGAGTACGTCGCATTCTTCATGTGCGTATGGATCGTCGGCACGCACACGCTCGCGTGGTACGACTACGTCGGCTTCGCGCTGTCGCTCGGCGCCGCTACGGGCATCTCGATCAATACCGCTCACGAACTCGGGCACAAGACGAACCGCTTCGAACGCTGGCTCGCGAAGATCACGCTCGCGCCGGTCGCGTACGGCCACTTCTACGTCGAGCACAACCGCGGCCACCACGTGCGCGTCGCGACGGCCGAAGATCCGGCGAGCGCGCGCTACGGCGAGTCGTTCTGGGCGTTCCTGCCGCGCACCGTGACCGGCAGCATCCGCTCGGCGTGGCGGCTCGAAAAGGCACGCCTCGAGCGGCTCGGGCATTCGCCGTGGACCTGGCGCAACGAGGTGCTGCACGCGTGGGCGATGACCGTCGTCGTGTGGGGCATTGCGATCGCGATGGCCGGCAAAGTGGTGATCCCGTTCCTCGTGATCCAGGCCGTCTACGGCGCGTCGCTGCTCGAAGTCGTGAACTACGTCGAGCACTACGGACTCGGCCGCCGCAAGCTGCCGAGCGGCCGCTACGAGCGCTGCACGCCGCAGCATTCGTGGAACAGCAATCACGTCGTCACCAACCTGTTCCTGTACCAGTTGCAGCGGCACGCCGACCATCACGCGAATCCGACGCGTTCGTACCAGGCGCTGCGCCACTTCGACGATTCGCCGCAACTGCCGGCCGGCTACGCGACGATGATCCTGTTCGCTTACGTGCCGCCGCTCTGGTATCGGGTGATGAATCCGCGCGTCGTCGCGCACTACGGCGGCGACATGGCGCAATCGAACATCAAGCCGTCGATTCGCGCCCGGGTGCTCGCGCAGTATCCAGCCGCGGCATGATTGCGGATGACGGGCCGGCGGGAATCGGCACGCGTTCGCCACGGCGCGTGCCGCTGAAAGCCGCTGGCGCGACGGCATCCGGTTCCGTTTGAGCCAGGCGCAACGGCGACGCCGTCACGCCATTTCCGGCAACCTGAACACGGCCACCGCGTGCCGCAGCGCACTCGCCTGCTCGGCCAGCGCCTGCGTCGCGGCCGTGGCCTGCTCGACGAGCGCCGCGTTGCGCTGTGTCGCTTCGTCCATCTGCGTGACCGCGACGTTCACCTGCTGGATGCCGCCGCTCTGCTCCTGCGACGCGGACGAGATCTCGCCGACGATCGTCGTGACGCGCTGCACCGCGCCGACGATCTCGTGAATCGACTCTCCCGCGCGGCCGATCAGCACGGCACCCTCGTCGACCCGCTGCGTCGATTGCTCGATGAGCCCCTTGATCTCCTTCGCGGCCGACGCGCTGCGCTGCGCGAGCGTGCGCACCTCCGCCGCGACGACCGCGAAGCCGCGACCCTGCTCGCCCGCGCGTGCCGCCTCGACGGCCGCGTTCAGCGCGAGGATGTTGGTCTGGAACGCGATGCCGTCGATTACCGCAATGATTTCGCCGACCTTTGCCGCGCTGTCGGCGATGCCGTTCATCGTGCGGACGGCGTCCGTCATCACGCCGCCGCCTGCGGACGCGATGTTCGATGCGTCGCGCGCAAGCTGCGCCGCATGCTGCGCGTGTTCGGCCGACTGGCGCACGATGCCGGTCAGTTCGGTCATGCTGGCCGCCGTCTCCTCGAGCGACGCGGCCTGCGATTCGGTACGCGACGACAGATCGTGATTGCCCGAAGCGATCTGCGCGCTCGCCGTCGCGACGGCTTCGGCATGCGTCCGCACCTCGAGCACGACGCCCGACAGGCTCGTCTGCATCGCCTGCAGCGCACGCAGCAGATCGGCGATCTCGTCGCGGCCGGTTGCATCGACGTCGCGCGTCAGGTCGCCGCCGGCGACGGCCTGCGCACACGCCACCGCACGGTCGAGCGGACGCAGGATCGCACGGCTGAACAGGAACGCGCCGACCATCGCGACGCCGAGCACGACCAGCATCAGCGCGAGGCTCGCGGTAGTCGCGCGCTGCGCGTCCCGGCTCGCCTGCGCCGACACGGCGGCGCTCTCGTCGGCGATCGACTTCGCGGCCCGCTCCAGCAGCGCAGCCGGTTCGCGGTCGACGCCCGTGACGGCGGTATCGCCGGCCGATGGCTCGAAGCCGGCCGCCTTGAACGCGTCGAAGCCGCGCCGGTAGCCGTCGCCCATCGCCGTGTGCGCACGCATGAACTGCTCGACGAGCGAGCGGCTGTCGCCAGGCGGCAACTGACGGACGAGCTGCGCAGCGAGCGAATCGACCGTCCGCTCGCGCGTCTGGAACGCCTGCCAGTACCGGTCGAGCTTGTCGGGCTGCTTGCCGCGCAGCAGCGTGTCCTTCCATTCCTGCACCTGCAACTTGAACTGCAAGAGCGTGGCCGACACGAGCCGTTCGTCGCCGACGTTCGTCTGCACGTCTTCGGCGAACGTATTGATCGATCGGTTGAGGATGTGGATGCCGTACAGCGCACCACCGAACATCAGCAACAGCGCAACGGCGAATGCGAGGGGAATCTTGTAGCTCAGCTTCATGGGACCTTCAATCGACGGGGGGACGATGCGGCCCGGCACGGGCGCCGGCCGCCGCACCGTGTTAACGGCGCGGGACGCAAAGGCTTAAAACTGAGGAAAGCGGCAAGGACCGGCAGCGCAGCGCAGACCGATCAGGTCGGATGTGTCGCATGCTGCCCGTCTGTCGCGGCAGTTCGAGACGAGGACAACGGCAAGCAGCGCGCATGGAAACAACGCGATGAATTCGGCGAGATCGTCATGCCGCCGCGTGCTCGCAAGGACGAACGGTACGGCGATCAGTTGCACGATGCTGCTGCGATAGGCGAACTCGAGCACAAGGTGCAGCTCGGCGTGCGTGCTCACCAGCGATACAGGTCGGGCCAGTGAAAGCCGGGCAATGCGTCGAACCGGACGAGATCGCCCACGATCGACGGCTGTGCTGGCGCGACGCATAGGTAGTCGAGTGCCACGACAGCCCGGCTGAAGGCGGCAAGCGCGACGATGCACAGGCCGATTCGCGCAATCGCCACGATCGTGCGCGCAGTTCGTCGTCATCGCATCAGCACGTCCGATGTGCCGATGGCCAAAACCGTTGCCACTGCAACGGCCAATCGACACATCGCGACGCAGACCCAAAACGAAAAACCCCTTGATCCTTTCGGATCAAGGGGTTTCGTATTCTGGCGGAGAGGGTGGGATTCGAACCCACGGTACGGGGAAACCGTACGCCTGATTTCGAGTCAGGTACATTCGACCACTCTGCCACCTCTCCGTTTTACTGCACTTCCCGGTTGGTCATGTCCGGGAAAGAAAAGATTATAAAACGATCTTTTCTGAGCTGACAAGCCCTTTCCGCAATTTTTTGCGAGGGCTTCGGTAGCCGATTTCACGACGCCTGTGCCGGCGCGTCGATCCGCTCCATGCCGCCCATGTACGGACGCAGCACTTCCGGCACCGTGACCGAGCCGTCCGCGTTCTGGTAGTTCTCCAGCACCGCGACGAGCGTACGGCCGACCGCGAGACCCGAACCGTTCAGCGTATGCACGAGCTCGGGCTTGCCCTGCGCGTTGCGGAAACGCGCCTGCATCCGGCGCGCCTGGAACGCCTCGGTGTTCGAGCAGCTCGAGATCTCGCGATAGGTGTTCTGCGCGGGCAGCCACACCTCGAGGTCGAACGTCTTCGCGGCCGAGAAGCCCATGTCGCCCGTGCACAGCGTGATCACGCGGTACGGCAGACCAAGCTTCTGCAGGATCGCCTCCGCATGGCCGACCATCTCGTCGAGCGCCGCGTACGACGTTTCCGGTGCGACGACCTGCACCATCTCGACCTTGTCGAACTGGTGCTGGCGGATCATCCCGCGCGTGTCGCGGCCGTACGAACCGGCTTCCGAGCGGAAGCACGGGGAATGCGCGGTCAGCTTGATCGGCAGCGCGGACGCGTCGACGATCGACTCGCGCACGGTGTTCGTCAACGAGATCTCGGACGTGGAGATCAGGTATTGCGTGACCGTATTCTCCGCGCCGCCCTTCTCGACCCTGAACATGTCATCCGCGAACTTCGGCAACTGGCCCGTGCCGTAGAGGATCTCCGGGTTCACGATGTACGGCGTATACGTTTCGGTGTAGCCGTGCTGCTGCGTGTGCGTGTCGATCATGAACTGCGCGAGTGCGCGGTGCAGGCGTGCGATCGGGCCGCGCAGCATCGTGAAGCGCGCGCCGGCGAGCTTCGCGCCCGTCTCGAAATCGAGGCCGAGCGGCGTGCCGACATCGACGTGATCCTTCACCTCGAAGTCGAACTGGCGCGGCGTGCCCCAGCGGCGCGCCTCGACGTTGTCGGCTTCGTCGTTGCCGACCGGCACGCTTTCGTGCGCGACGTTCGGCATGCCCAGCATCAGGTCGGACAAGCGCGCCTGGATGTCGCCGAGCTTGGCTTCTCCCGCCTTCATCTCGTCGCCGATCCCGCCGACCTCGGCCATCACGGCCGACGTGTCCTCGCCCTTCCCCTTCATCGCGCCGATCTGCTTCGACAGGCTGTTGCGGCGCGCCTGGAGCTCTTCGGTGCGGGTCTGGATCGCGCGGCGTTCCGCTTCGAGTGCGGAGAACGCGGCGATGTCGAGGGTGTAGCCGCGATCGGCGAGGCGCTTGGCGACGCCGTCGAGGTCTTTGCGCAGCAACTGGATGTCGAGCATGGGAGGACTTGGAAAATCGTTGTATGAGACGGGAATTCTAACGCACCGCGCGGCCGCCACGGCACCGGCCTGATGGACGATGCCCGAAAACGGCCGGTCGTGGCAGTATCGCCATACCGGCTTGCCTAAGCGGCCGGGGCGTCACATTGTGCCAAACCATTGCGGACGGCGAAACGCCTGCACCGGCCGCACGCAACGCGTCGTACGACGCACCCGCATCCGCATCACCGCCATTCAAGGAACCCGATGGCCATCGAACTGGACAAGGAAGTACGCGACCGCGCAATCGCGTCGCTGCAACGCTATTTCACAGAAAACATGGACGAGCCGATCGGCAACATCCAGGCCGGCGCGCTGCTGCACTTCTTCGTCGAGGAGATCGCGCCCGCGATCTACAACCTCGCGATCGCCGACGCGCAGGAACGCCTGCACGCGCGGGTCGCCGAGCTCGACATCGACTGCCACGAAGAGCCGTTCGAGTACTGGAAGAAACAACAGCCGGGCCGCAAGCGCTGACGCATCCGGTACGGCGCCGGCCGGGCCGCGCGCCGCCCGTCAGTCCTTCTTGCCGGCCTCGCGGTCGAGCTCGCGCAGCCACGCGAGCTTGTCGGCGATCTTCGATTCGAGCCCGCGCGGCACCGGCTTGTACCAGTGCGGCTCGCGCACCCCGTCCGGCAGGTACGTTTCGCCGGCCGCATACGCGTTCGGTTCGTCGTGCGCGTAACGGTACGCGTGGCCGTAGCCGAGTTCCTTCATCAGCTTGGTCGGCGCGTTGCGCAGATGCACGGGCACCTCGCGCGACTTGTCCTGCTTCACGAACGCCATCGCCTGGTTGAACGCGTTGTAGCCGGCGTTGCTCTTCGCCGCGCACGCGAGATAGATCACCGCCTGCCCGAGCGCGAGTTCGCCTTCCGGCGAGCCGAGCCGCTCGTAGGTCTCGGCCGCGTCGTTCGCCATCTGCAGCGCGCGCGGATCGGCGAGGCCGATGTCTTCCCACGCCATCCGCACAATGCGCCGCGCGAGATACTTCGGATCCGCGCCGCCGTCGATCATCCGGCAGAACCAGTACAGCGCGCCGTCGGGGCTCGAACCGCGCACCGACTTGTGCAGCGCCGAGATCTGGTCGTAGAAGTTGTCGCCGCCCTTGTCGAAGCGCCGCGCGTTCAGCGTCATCGCGCTGCTGACGAATTCGGCGTCGATCGTCGCGACGCCGGCCGACGATGCCGCCGTCTGCGCCTGTTCGAGCAGGTTCAGGAAGCGCCGCGCGTCGCCGTCCGCATAACCGACCAGCGTATCGATCGCCTTGTCGTCGAACGCTAGGCCGTCGAGCGCGATTTCCTGCGCGCGCTTCAGCAACTGGCGCATCTCGTCGTCGTCCAGCGACTTCAGCACGTACACCTGCGCGCGCGACAACAAGGCCGAGTTGACCTCGAAGCTCGGGTTCTCGGTCGTCGCTCCGATGAAGGTCACGAGCCCCGACTCGACGAACGGCAACAACGCATCCTGCTGCCCCTTGTTGAAGCGGTGGATCTCGTCGACGAACAGGATGGTGTGGCGGCCGGTGCGGTTCAGCGTGTCCTTCGCCTGCTCCATCGACTCGCGGATGTCCTTCACGCCGCCGAGCACCGCGGACAGCGCAATGAACTCGCAGTCGAACGCGAGCGCGGTGAGCCGCGCGAGCGTCGTCTTGCCGACGCCGGGCGGCCCCCACAGGATCATCGAATGCGGCTTGCCCGATTCGAACGCGAGCCGCAGCGGCTTGCCTTCGCCCAGCAGATGCGTCTGGCCGATCACCTCGGCGAGTGTCTTCGGCCGCAGCGCCTCGGCGAGCGGCCGGCGCGGCTCGACTTGAAACAGGTCGGACATGAACCCTCGCTCCACATCAAACGATGGCGGCCGAACCGGCCGCCGGACCCGACATTATGACAGCCGCGCGACGGCGCCGCCGCGCCTGGTGTCTGGTGCCCGCGCCCGGTGCCCGCGCCCGCAAACGACACGGGCCCGCCGTCGCCGGCAGGCCCGTTGCGGAAAAGCGGCGCGTGGCGCCGGTCAGCCGTTGATCACGTCGGCGCCCTTCGGCACGACGAACTTGAACGTATCGCCCTTCAGCGGCGGATTCGTCTGGATGTTCGTAAACGTCAGCAGCGTGACGTTGCCGAACACGTCATGCAGTTCCATCGCGGCGAGCGTGCCGTTCCGGAAGCCGATGCCGATCCGCTGGAACTGCGTGTCCTGCGCCTTCGGCAGCATCTCGAGCCATTCGATGCCGCCCTTCTCGCCGGCATCGCGCAGCGTGTAGTTCTTGTCGAGATCGTTGCTGCCGAACAGGATCGCGGCGGGGCTCGCGCCCAGCGCGCCGTTCAGCTTGCGCTCGGTGACCTGGTTCAGGTCGCGGTCGTACACGTAGAGCTTGTCGCCGTCGGCCTGCAGCACCTGCTGGTACGGCTTCTGGTACGTCCAGATGAACTTGCCCGGCCGCGCGAACACGAACGTGCCGCTCGAATTGTCGGTGGGCTTCGGCGCGGCCTGCGCGGCGCTCGCGCCCTTGGCCGGCGCCTTGACGATCTGCTGCGTGAAGTCGCCCTTCGCCGAACGCACCTGCGACACGAAGGCCTTCAGTTGCTCGGTACCGCCCGCGAACGCGTGCGTCGCCGCGAGCATCAGCGATGCGCCGGCGAACGCCGCACCGAGCCAGCGCCGCGTCGAACGAAGAGACATTGCGAACGAATGTTGCTGCATATTGCGGTTTTCTCCGTGGGTGGCCGGCGCTGCGGGCGCCGCGGACTCATTCCGCGTCGCGCGCCGGCACAAGAATTTCGCGGTTGCCGCTCGACGACATCGCCGATACGAGCCCCGACTGCTCCATCTGCTCGAGCAGCCGTGCCGCGCGGTTATAGCCGATCCGCAGGTGACGCTGCACGAGCGAGATCGACGCGCGGCGGTTCTTGATGACGATCTCGACCGCCTGGTCGTACAGCGGATCAGACTCACCGCCGCCTTCGCCGGTTCCCGCGCCGGCCGAGCCCTCGTCGCCGTCGGCGGTGCCGCCTTCGAGCAGGCCCTCGACGTAGTTCGGCTCGCCCTGCTCCTTGAGCTTCTCGACGACGCGATGCACTTCGTCGTCGCCGACGAACGCGCCGTGCACGCGCACGGGCAGCCCGCTGCCCGGCGGCAGGTACAGCATGTCGCCCATCCCGAGCAGCGATTCGGCGCCCATCTGATCGAGGATCGTGCGCGAGTCGATCTTCGACGACACCTGGAACGCGATTCGCGTCGGCACGTTCGCCTTGATCAGGCCCGTGATCACGTCGACCGACGGACGCTGCGTCGCGAGGATCAGATGAATGCCGGCCGCGCGCGCCTTCTGCGCGATCCGCGCGATCAGCTCCTCGACCTTCTTGCCGACGACCATCATCAGGTCGGCCAGCTCGTCGATCACGACGACGATGTTCGGCAGGCGGCCGAGCGGCTCGGGATCTTCCGGCGTCAGGCTGAACGGGTTCGGCAACTTCTCCTCGCGCTTCGCCGCGTCGTCGATCTTGTTGTTGTAGCCCGCGAGGTTGCGCACGCCGAGCTTGCTCATCAGCTTGTAGCGCCGCTCCATCTCCGCGACCGTCCAGTTCAGCGCGTGGCCGGCCTGGCGCATGTCGGTGACGACCGGGCACAGCAGGTGCGGAATGCCTTCGTAGACGCTCATTTCGAGCATCTTCGGATCGATCAGGATCAGGCGCACCTGCTCGGCGGTCGCCTTGTACAGCAGCGACAGGATCATCGCGTTGATCCCGACCGACTTGCCCGAACCGGTCGTGCCGGCAACGAGCAGGTGCGGCATCTTCGCGAGATCCGCGCACACGGGCTTGCCGCCGATGTCCTTGCCGAGGCTCAGCGTCAGCGCCGACGATGCGGCCGCATACACTTCGGAGCCGATGATCTCGGACAGGTGCACGGTCTGGCGGCGCTGGTTCGGCAGTTCGAGCGCCATGTAGTTCTTGCCGGGGATCGTCTCGACGACGCGGATCGACACGAGCGACAGCGAGCGCGCGAGATCCTTCGCGAGGTTGACGATCTGGCTGCCCTTCACGCCGGTGGCCGGCTCGATCTCGTAGCGCGTGACGACCGGGCCCGGATACGCGGCAACCACGCTCGCCTCGACGCCGAAATCCTTCAGCTTCTTCTCGATCAGGCGCGACGTGAATTCGAGCGTATCGGCCGAAATCGCTTCCTGCGTCTTCGGCGCGGGATCGAGCAGCGACACCGGCGGCAGCGTCGAATCGCCCGGCAGGTCGGTGAACAGCGGCACCTGGCGCTCGCGCTCGACGCGCTCGGACTTCGCCGGCGTGACGACCGGCGGCACGATCGTCACGGGCTCGTGATCCTCGATGCGCACGCGCTCCTCTTCGACCTTGCCTTCGCGGCGCACGGCCGCGGCCTCGCCGAGCTTGCGGTCGCGCTCGGCCTCGCGGCGCAGCTTCGCGACGTTGACGGCGGACAGGATCGCGCCGCCGACGCGCTCGGCGACCGACAGCCACGAGAAGCGGAAATACAGCGACAGGCCGATCGCGAGCGCGATCAGCAGCAGCAGCGTGCCGCCCGTGAAGCCGAACGCATGCGACATCGCACCGGCGACGGCCTCGCCGACGACGCCGCCCGGCGCACGCGGCAACTGCACCTTCAGCGACCACATGCGCAGCGCCTCGATGCCGTCGCACGCCAGCACGACGAGCACGAACGCGAAGATCTCGGTGAGCCAGCCGATCGGCCGCTCGGGTTCGTCGGGAATCGCCTCGTGGCGCGTGATGCGACGGTAGTTGACGGCGATGCGCCGCCCGAGCGGCACGATCAGCCAGTAGGCCGACAGGCCGAACAGCAGCAGGATGATGTCGGCCGTCCACGCGCCGACGCGGCCGGCCCAGTTCGTGATGTGGTCCACCTGCGCGGCGTGCGTCCAGCTCGGATCGCGCCGGCTGTAGCTCAGCAGGGCCATCACCAGAAATGCGCAGAGCGCGACCTGGAGAATCCAGCGGATCTCCGTGAGGAGCTTCGACATCCGGTGCGGCAACGCCTGTGCCTGGGCGGAATAAGGAGCTTTTGCCATGAATCCGTATAAAGAGGACGGGCCGTGCGCCCGCCTGTCGTTCGATCGCGCTTATTGTAAACGCTGCACCGGGCCGCCAAGTGTAAATGACGGTTACATAACGGGGACGGGGTACGGCCGGCTTGGCGGAAGTGCTCCGCAGCGGCCCTTTTGCCCCGGTCCGGCTCCCCGCCGGGCACCGCTGCCGCGCCGCTTCGAGCCTGCGTCCCGCCCTGCAACCCCCGTGCGACAACGCGCCGCCGCGCGTCCCGCCCGCCCCGCGTGCGCGGCCGTTGCGCCGCGCGACACTATCGCCTCGATTGAAACTCTCGTTCGGCAACGCAGCAACGGGGCCTTTATAATGCGCGACTGATACCCATCTATGACGGCATCCCGGCCAACCCCGGATCGTACGGCGAGCCCTATCCCGCCCGCCGCGGCCGCCTTTTACGGATTCGCACATGTCCACGCCCAAACACGCCAAAGTCCTGATTCTCGGTTCCGGCCCCGCCGGCTACACGGCTGCCGTCTACGCGGCACGCGCCAACCTGTCCCCGGTGCTGATCACCGGCATCGCGCAGGGCGGCCAGCTGATGACCACGACCGATGTCGAAAACTGGCCGGCAGATGCGAAAGGCGTGCAGGGTCCGGAGCTGATGGCGCGCTTCCTCGAGCACGCCGAGCGCTTCAACACCGAAATCGTCTTCGATCACATCCACACCGCGAAGCTGCACGAGCAGCCGATCCGCCTGATCGGCGACTCGGGCGAATACACGTGCGACTCGCTGATCATCGCGACCGGCGCGTCCGCGCAGTATCTCGGCCTGCCGTCCGAGGAAGCGTTCATGGGCAAGGGCGTGTCGGCCTGCGCGACCTGCGACGGCTTCTTCTATCGCGGCCAGGAAGTCGCGGTGATCGGCGGCGGCAACACGGCCGTCGAGGAAGCGCTCTACCTGACGGGCATCGCGAAGAAGGTCACGGTGATCCATCGCCGCGACAAGTTCCGCGCGGAGCCGATCCTGATCGACCGCCTGCTGGAGAAGGAAAAGGAAGGCGCCGTCGTGATCAAGTGGGATCACGTGCTCGACGAGGTGACGGGCGCCGATTCGGGCGTCACGGGCCTGCGCATCAAGAACGTGAAGACCGGCGCGACGGAAGACCTGAACGTGCAGGGCGTGTTCGTCGCGATCGGCCACAAGCCGAACACCGACCTGTTCCAGGGCCAGCTCGAGATGAAGGACGGCTACATCCTGACGAAGAGCGGCCTGCACGGCAACGCCACGTCGACGAGCGTGCCGGGCGTGTTCGCCGCGGGCGACGTGCAGGACAACGTGTACCGCCAGGCGATCACGAGCGCGGGCACGGGCTGCATGGCCGCGCTCGACGCGCAGCGCTACCTCGAAAGCCTGCACGTCAAGAAGTAAGCCGCAAGCCGTGCCGCGCCGGGCGCTACAATGGCGTCCGCTGCCGCGAAGCGGGCCCGAACGGAAAGCCGCTGCCGCCGCGCAGCGGCTTTTTTTTGCCCGCGCGCCCGAACGCGCCTGCCCTGCTATCGAATCATGGCGAAGAACCAGCCCCATCCGAGCGATCCCGCGAAGCGGCAGATCGCCGCCCGTCCCGCGAACCCCGCGCCGGCCGCCGCGCCGCCCGCGCCCGATCCGGCCGCGTTGCGCGGCCAGGGCCTCGCCGGCCTCGGCGCGCTGCGCAAGTCGCTGCAAGGCGAAGCCGATCGCCGCGAACGCGAGCGCATCGAAACCGCGAAGGCCGAACGCAAGGCGGAAGCCGACGCGAACCTGTTCCGCAACGAAATCGGCGCGATCCGGCCGCTGAACGCGCCGCCGCGCGCGGTGTCCGGCCGCATGCCGCCCGACCCGGTGCCGAAGCAGACGCAGCGCGACGAGGAAGACGTGCTGAACGCGACGCTGTCCGACGAATTCGATCCCGAAACGCTGCTCGACAGCGACGACTCGCTGTATTACCACCGCCCCGGCATCAGCCGCGACGTCGTGCGCAAGCTGAGGAGCGGCGCGTGGATCGTGCAGGCGCAGCTCGACCTGCACGGAATGCGCCGCGACGAGGCACGCGACGCGCTTGCCGAATTCATCCGCGAAGCCGGCAAGAAGGGGCTGCGCTGCCTGCGCGTGATCCACGGCAAGGGGCTCGGCTCGATCGGCAAGGAACCCGTGCTGAAAGGCAAGGTGCGCGCGTGGCTCGTGCAGAAGGAAGAAGTGATCGCATTCTGCGAGGCGCGCGGCATCGACGGCGGCGCGGGCGCCGTGCTCGTGCTGCTGCAGCCGCTCGCGGCGCCCGCCGACCGGGGGCCGCGTGCCGCATCCTAGGCTGACGCTCGCGATCGCCGTACTGGAGGCGATCGCCACGCTGGCATTTGCGATTTCGGGTTTCATCGAGGCGCGCAAGAACCGCCTCGACTCGGTCGGCACGTTCGTCGTCGCGCTCGCCACCGCGTTCGGCGGCGGCACGCTGCGCGACATCCTGCTCGAGCGCCGGCCGTTCTACTGGGTCGTGCACGACGACTACGTGATCGCGATCTTCGTGCTCGCGCTGTTCGCGCCGTTCGTGCTGCGGATGCTGTCGCGGCTGTCGGCCGAGCGGCTGCTGCTGGTCGCCGACGCGATCGGGCTCGGCATCTTCAGCATCTCGGGCACGGCGATCGCGCTCGACGCCGAAATGCCGCGCTTCATCGCGGTGATGATGGGCGTGATCACCGGCGTGGTCGGCGGGATCATCCGCGACGTGCTGTGCAACGACATCCCGCTGATCCTGCGCGATTCGCGGCCTTACGCGACCTGCGCATTCGTCGGCTGCTGGTTCTACCTGCTGCTCGTGTGGCTGCAGTTCGATTCGGTGTACAGCGTGCTGCTCGCGACCGGCTTCATCCTCGCCGCGCGGCTCGCGACGTTCAAGTTCGACGTGCGGCTGCCGCACTGACTGCCGCCGCAACTCCAACTTCAGCGCCAAAACAAAAGGGGCCGCTCATTCGAGACGGCCCCTTCTCCTTCATTCAGCACGAACGCCGCATCACGCGATCCGCTCTTCCGACGCCGGATCGAACAGCACGGCCTTCGACACGTCGAACAGCAGCGACTGCGTCTGCCCCGGCTGCGGGTTCGCGGCCGGATGCACGCGGCTCACGATGCGCTTGCCGTTCACCTGCGCGAACACGTGCGTGTCCGGCCCGGTCGGCTCGGTCACGTCGACGCGCACGTCGATCGGCTGCAGGCTCGACGCCTCGCCGTTGTGCGCGTTGCGCGCGTCGGTGATGCGCTCCGGACGCAGGCCGAGGATCACCTCGCGGCCGACGTGGCCGTTCATCCGCTTCGCGTCGAACGGCAGCTTCAGCGCGCTGCGCGCGAGGCCCGTGTCGATCTCGAGCGCGATCCCGCTGCCCTGCTCGACCAGCTTGCCGTTGATGAAGTTCATCGGCGGCGCGCCGATGAAGCCCGCGACGAACAGGTTCGACGGCGAATCGTAGATCTCCTGCGGCGCGCCGAACTGCTGGACCACGCCGTCCTTCATCACCGCGATCCGGTCGCCGAGCGTCATCGCCTCGATCTGGTCGTGCGTCACGTAGACGATCGTCGTGCCGAGGCGCTGATGCAGCAGCTTGATTTCCGCGCGCATCTCGATGCGCAGCTTCGCGTCGAGGTTCGACAACGGCTCGTCGAACAGGAACAGCGACGGATCGCGCGCGAGCGCGCGGCCCATCGCGACGCGCTGGCGCTGGCCGCCCGACAGCTGGCCCGGCTTGCGGTCGAGCAGATGCTGGATCTGCAGCATCTGCGACACGCGGTCGACGATCTGCTGCTGTTCGTTCTTCGGCACCTTGCGGATGTTCAGGCCGAACGAGATGTTCTCGCGCACCGTCATCGACGGATACAGCGCGTACGACTGGAACACCATCGCGATGTCGCGATCCTTCGGCGACAGGTCGTTGACGACCTTGCCGTCGATGCAGATCTCGCCGCTCGTCACGGTCTCGAGCCCGGCGATCATGTTAAGCAGCGTCGATTTCCCGCAGCCCGAACCGCCGACCAGGATCAGGAACTGTCCGTCCTCGATCTCGATGTCGACACCCTTCAGGACCGGCACCCCGTTCGGGTAGGTCTTGTACACGTCACGGATGGAAAGGCTTGCCATGCTGTGAATCCTCTGTCTCGTCTCGCGCGGCGCTACGGCGCCGCGTCGGGTTCGTTTCGATGCGCCGCGCGACGTGCGCGGCCGGTTCGTCGTATCGGATAAGGCCGCGCCTACCCCTTCACCGCGCCCGCCGTCAGCCCGCGCACGAAGTAGCGGCCGGCGACGATGTAGACGAGCAGCGTCGGCAGCGCGGCGATGATCGCGCCGGCCATGTCGACGTTGTACTCCTTCACGCCCGTCGACGTGTTGACGAGGTTGTTCAGCGCCACCGTGATCGGCATCGAATCGACGCCGGAGAACACGATCCCGAACAGGAAGTCGTTCCAGATCTGCGTGAACTGCCAGATCAGGCACACCATGAAGATCGGCAGCGACACGGGCAGCAGGATCTTCGTGAAGATCGTGAAGAAGCCCGCGCCGTCGATGCGCGCGGCCTTCACGAGCTCGGACGGCACGCTCACGTAGAAGTTGCGGAAGAACATCGTCGTGAACGCGATCCCGTACACGACGTGCACGAACACGAGGCCGGGAATCGTGTTGGCGAGGCCGAGCATCCCCTGCAGGCGCGCCATCGGCAGCAGGATCACCTGGAACGGGATGAAGCAGCCGACCAGCATCATCGTGAACAGCGCGTCCGCGCCGCGAAAGCGCCAGTGCGTGAGCACGTAGCCGTTGAACGCGCCGATCAGCGACGAGATCAGCACGGCCGGGATCACCATCTGCAGCGAATTCAGGAAGAACGGCTTCATCCCGTCGCAGCGCACGCCGGTACACGCGCCGCTCCACGCCTTCACCCACGGCTCGACGGTCCAGCTGGTGGGCGGCGTCAGCAGGTTGCCGGTGCGCAACTGGTCGAGGTCCTTGAACGACGTCGACAGCATCACGTAGATCGGGAACAGGAAATACAGCGCGAACAGGATCAGCGCCGCGTAGATCACTGCCCGGCTGATCGTCATCTTAGGCTGCATTGCGGGTGCTCCTCGATTCCATATACATCAGCGGCACCAGCACCGCGACCACGGTCGCGAGCATCATCACCGACGACGCCGCGCCGAGCCCGAGCTGGCCGCGGTTGAACGAAAACGTATACATGAACATCGCCGGCAGCGACGACGACGTGCCCGGGCCGCCCGCCGTCAGCGCGACGACGAGGTCGAAGGTCTTGATCGTGATGTGGCAGAGGATCAGCAGCACCGAGAAGAACACCGGGCGCATGCTCGGGATCACGATCTTGCGATAGATGGTCGGCAGCGTCGCGCCGTCGACCTGCGCGGCCTTGAAGATCTCCGCGTCGACACCGCGCAGGCCTGCCAGGAACAGCGCCATCACGAAGCCGGTCGACTGCCACACGGCCGCGACCACCACGCAGAAGATCGCCTTGTCCGGATCGTCGAGCCAGCCGAACGAGAAACTCGTCCAGCCCCAGTCGTGCATCACCTTCTCGAGGCCGAGGCCCGGGTTCAGGATCCACTGCCAAGCGGTGCCGGTGACGATGAACGACAGCGCCATCGGGTACAGGAAGATCGCGCGCAGCGCGCCTTCGTTGCGAATCCGCTGGTCGAGCAGGATCGCGAGGAACAGCCCGAGCGCGACGCAGATCGCGATGAACGGAATCCCGAACCAGCCGAGGTTCGCGGCGGAGGTCCACCACACGTCGTTCTGGAACAGGTCCGAGTAACGGCCGAAGCCGTCGAATTCGTAGTTCGGCAACAGTCGCGAGTTGGTCAGCGACAGATAGCCGGTAATCAGGATGAAGCCGTAGATGAACACCACGGCGATCGCGACGCTCGGCGCAAGCACGAGCTTCGGAATCCAGCGATCGGCGAGGGCCGACATCGGCGACGTACGCCGTGCATCGGCACCGCCGGATCCGTTTCCGCTAAGAGGGGCAGCCACTTGATTCGACTCCTGGAACGAGGGCGGCGCAGGCCGGGCCGGCGCCGGGTACGGCACGGGCTCGCGGGCGAGCCCGTTTGCTGCACTTGCAAAAACGCCCGGCCGATGAAGCGTGTCCGGCCGGGCGCCTGTCGTGCGTTACTTGACCTTCGCGGCCTTCGCGAGCGCGGCGACCGCGCTCTTCGAATCCTGCTGCGAGTTCATGAACTTCGTCACGACGTCCGTGATCGCGCCGGCGGTCGCATCGCTCTGCGCCATCCCGTGTGCGAGCGACGGCACGAAGCCGCCCGACTTGATCGCGGTCTGCTCGTCGGCATACGACTTCTTCGCGCAGTCGTCGAACTTGTCCATCTTCACGCCGAGGCGCACCGGCACCGAGCCCTTCAGCAGGCTGAACTGCTCCTGGAAGTCCGGCGTCATGATCGTCTTCGCGAGCGCGAGCTGGCCGGCCGTCGCGGCCTTGTCGCCCTTCTGCTGGAAGAATACGAACGAATCGACGTTGAACGTGTACGAATTCGCGGTGCCCGGCACCGCCGCGCAGATGTAGTCCTTGCCCGCCTTCTTGCCCGCGTTCTCGAACTCGCCCTTCGCCCAGTCGCCCATGAACTGCATGCCGGCCTTGCCGTTGATGACCATCGCGGTCGCGAGGTTCCAGTCGCGGCCGTTACGGCCCGTATCGAAGTAGCCCTGGATCTTGCGCACCGTGTCGAACACGGACAGCATCTGCGGCGACGTCAGCGTCGCCTGGTCGAGATCGACCAGCGCCTTCTTGTAGAACGCCGGGCCCTGCGACAGCACGACGTCTTCCCACAGCGTCAGGTCCTGCCACGGCTGGCCGCCCATCGCGACCGGCTGGATGCCCGCGGCCTTCAGCTTGTCGGCCACCGCGAAGAATTCAGGCCAGGTGGTCGGCACCTTCGCGCCGATCTTGTCGAGCGCGGCCTTGTTGATGTACAGCCAGTTCACGCGGTGCACCGAGAACGGCGCGGCGACGGTGTGGCCCTTGTACTTGATGATCTTGTCGATTTCCGGCGGCAGGGTCTGCTTCCAGTCGGCGGCGGCGGAATCGATGTTGACGAGCACGCCCTGGTCGGCCCAGTCCTGGATCAGCGGGCCCTTGATCTGTGCGGCCGACGGTGCGTCGCCGCTGATCACCTTGGTCTTCAGCGCGGTCATCGCCGCGGCGCCCGCGCCGCCCGCGACCGCGAAGTCCTTCCACACGTAGCCCTGCTTCTGCAGGTCGTCCTTCAGCACGCCGACGGCCTTCGACTCGCCGCCCGAGGTCCACCAGTGCAGCACCGTTACATTCTCGGCTGCCTGCGCCGCCACGGCGCCAGCCATCAGACCTGCCGCGCAGAGCGCACCCATGATCGAGCGAACTTTCATTACTTATCTCCTCCAGACTGAATCAACTCGTGAGGTTCCCTGACCGGGAACCGGCTTCTTGATAACGACGGGGAAATCGAGCCGCGGGACGCATGCAGCGTACGGGGCCGATGACCGGCCGGGCTCTTACAGAAAGCGTGAATCGAGATTCAACGGCGTGTCTCCTCTTTGTGTTTCTGGCCCGCCGCGATGATGCGACGCGAGCCCGGGGCCAACGGTGCGCGGACGATGCGCGCCGTCAATGTCCGATAACATTCGGCACAAGGCGCTCCCGAAGGCGAAGCTCGCGCAGTTCATCGACCGCACTTCTTTTTTTCTTCACCCAGGTGCTACCCCTTGCGGCGGATTGTAGTTAAACTACAATTCAGTGTCAAAAATATTTTTATCGCACTACGGATTGCTTCCCAGCACCCCAAAACCCGGCGGAGACACATGCATACCGATTCCAGCTTTACCTTCGTACTTTTCGGCGGCACCGGCGATCTGTCGATGCGCAAGATCCTGCCTGCGCTGTTCGAAGCGCATCGTGCGAACATGCTGGCGGAGAGCGGCCGGATCGTCGCCGTGGCGCGGCACGAATCGGATCAGGCGGGTTATCTCGAGTGGGTCGACACGCATGTGAAGCCGCATGCGGTCAAGGCGGCCGGCAAGGCCTTCGACGAAGCCGCGTGGAAGTCCTTTCTCCAGCGCATCGAGTACGTGAAGCTCGATCTCGGCCGCGCGGAAGACTACGCCGTGCTGCGCGATGCGATCGCGTCGCTGCCCGGCATCCGCGTGTTCTATCTGGCGACGGGCCCGTCGCTGTTCGTGCCGATCTGCAACGCGCTCGCGTCGGTCGGCCTGAGCGAAGGCTCGCGCATCGTGCTCGAGAAGCCGCTCGGCTACGACCTGCGCTCGTCGAATGCGATCAACGACGCGGTCGGCGAGATCTTCGCTGAAGGCCAGATCTACCGGATCGACCACTACCTCGGCAAGGAGCCGGTGCAGAACCTGCTCGCGCTGCGCTTCGGCAATGCGCTGTTCGAGCCGCTGTGGCGCCGCGAATGGGTCGAGAGCATCCAGATCACGATCGCCGAGGAGCTCGGCGTCGAAGCGCGCGGCGATTTCTACGACAACACCGGCGCACTGCGCGACATGGTGCAGAACCACCTGCTGCAGCTGCTGTCGATCGTCGCGATGGAGCCGCCGCACTCGATGGATTCCGACTCGGTGCGCGACGAGAAGCTGCGCGTGCTGCGCGCGCTGAAGCCGGTCGATCCGCGCGAGATCGGCAAGGTTGCCGTGCGCGGCCAGTATCATGCGGGCGTGATCAAGGGCGCGCAGGTGCCGGCCTACGCGACCGAGCCGGGCGTGAAGCCCGACAGCCAGACCGAAACCTTCGTCGCGCTGAAGGTCGAGATCGAGAACTGGCGCTGGGCCGGCGTGCCGTTCTTCCTGCGCACCGGCAAGCGTCTCGCCGACCGCGTCGCGGAGATCGTCGTCAACTTCCGCCCGGTGCCGCATTCGGCGCTTGGGCCCACCGCGCTGCGTCCCGGTTCGAACCGCCTCGTGATCCGGCTGCAGCCGAACGAGACGATCCGCCTGTACTGCCTCGCGAAGCAGCCCGGCGAAGGGATGAACCTCGCGAGCGTGCACCTCGACCTCGCGTTCGACCGGTTCTTCAAGGAAGGGCAGATGGAGGCGTACCAGCGCCTGCTGCTCGACGTGATCAACGGCCGGCTCGCGCTGTTCGTGCGGCGCGACGAACAGGAAGCCGCATGGCGCTGGGTCGAGCCGATCCTGAACGAATGGGCGCGCTCGTTGAAGCCGCCGAAGCCGTACGCCGCGGGCACGTGGGGGCCGGCTGCGGCGAGCGCGATGCTCGCGCAGCACGGCACCTGCTGGCTCGAAGAAGAAAACTGATGCAAGCCGTTGCCGCGCGCGTGACTGCGTGCGGCAACGTGCCCCACGATTCGTACGATTTGAACATACAAAGCAGTCCGGAGGAGATGTGATCGAGATCCACGCTTTCGACACCCAGGAAGCGCAAAGCGAAGCGCTTGCGCGCGCCGTCGGCGATGCGCTGCGCGCCGCGCTCGCCGGCACCGTGCGCCCGACGCTCGCGGTGTCCGGCGGCACGAGCCCGCGCCCGTTCCTGCAAACGCTGTCGCATGCCACGCTCGACTGGGCCGGCGTCGACGTGACGCTGGTCGACGACCGCTGGGTGCCGGAGGACGACGCGGCCAGCAACGCGCACCTCGTGCGCGACACGCTGCTGCAGCACGCGGCGGCCCCTGCCCGCTTCCTGCCGCTCGTCGACACGCGCGCCACGCTCGACGCGCACGTCGCCGCGCTGAACGCGAGCGCCGACTACCGCGTGCCGAACGTCGCGGTGCTCGGCATGGGCGAGGATGGCCACACCGCGTCGATCTTCGCGGACGCGCCCGAATGGGACCACGCGATCGCGACGCCCGAGCGTTTCGTCGCCGTGCATCCGGGCGCCGCGCCGCATGCGCGCGTGAGCTTTTCGCTCGATGCGCTCAAGCGCGTCGACCGGCTGTTCCTGCTGATCGCGGGCCCCGCCAAGCGCGCCGTGCTCGACGCCGCGGCCGCGTCGATGCAGAAGAACGCGATTTCCCAACTGGCCAACGACAAGGGGACCCAGCTCGATGTCTACTGGTGCGCAAACTAAGGCGGTCGTCGCGGGTCAGCATGCCGACGGCCCGCGCCTGCTCGCGGACGTCGGCGGCACCAACGCGCGCTTCGCGCTGGAAACCGGTCCGGGCGAGATCACGCAGATCCGCGTATATCCCGGCACCGACTATCCGACGATCACCGACGCGATCCGCAAGTACCTGAAGGACGTGAAGATCAGCCGCGTGAACCACGCGGCGATCGCGATCGCCAATCCGGTCGACGGCGACCAGGTCACGATGACCAACCACGACTGGAGCTTCTCGATCGAGGCGACGCGCCGTGCGCTCGGTTTCGACACGCTGCTCGTCGTCAACGATTTCACTGCGCTCGCGATGGCGCTGCCGGGCCTGACCGACGCGCAGCGCGTGCAGGTCGGCGGCGGCACGCGCCGCCAGAACAGCGTGATCGGGCTGCTCGGGCCCGGCACCGGGCTCGGCGTGTCGGGGCTGATTCCGGCCGACGACCGCTGGATCGCACTCGGCAGCGAGGGTGGCCACGCGTCGTTCGCGCCGCAGGACGAGCGCGAGGACCTGGTGCTGCAGTACGCGCGCAAGAAGTTTCCGCACGTGTCGTTCGAGCGCGTGTGCGCGGGCCCCGGCATGGAGATCATCTATCGCGCGCTCGCCGCGCGCGACAAGAAGCGCGTCGCCGCAAGCGTCGACACGGTCGAGATCGTCGAGCGCGCACATGCCGGCGAAGCGCTCGCGCTCGAGACGGTCGAATGCTTCTGCGGGATTCTCGGCGCGTTCGCCGGCAGCGTCGCGCTGACGCTCGGCGCGCTCGGCGGCGTGTACATCGGCGGCGGCGTCGCGCTGAAGCTCGGCGAACTGTTCACGCGCTCGTCGTTCCGCGCGCGCTTCGAGGCGAAGGGCCGCTTCACGCACTATCTCGAGAACATCCCGACCTACCTGATCACCGCCGAATACCCGGCATTCCTCGGCGTGTCGGCGATCCTCGCGGAGCAGCTGTCGAACCGCTCGGGCGGCGCGTCGTCGGCCGTATTCGAGCGGATCCGCCAGATGCGCGATGCGCTGACGCCGGCCGAGCGCCGCGTCGCCGATCTCGCGCTGAACCATCCGCGCTCGATCATCAACGATCCGATCGTCGACATCGCGCGCAAGGCCGACGTGAGCCAGCCGACCGTGATCCGCTTCTGCCGCTCGCTCGGCTGCCAGGGGCTGTCGGACTTCAAGCTGAAGCTCGCCACCGGCCTCACCGGCACGATCCCGATGAGCCACAGCCAGGTGCATCTCGGCGACACGGCCACCGACTTCGGCGCGAAGGTGCTCGACAACACGGTGTCGGCGATCCTGCAGTTGCGCGAGCACCTGAACTTCGAGCATGTCGAGAACGCGATCGAGATCCTGAACGGCGCGCGGCGCATCGAGTTCTACGGGCTCGGCAACTCGAACATCGTCGCGCAGGACGCGCACTACAAGTTCTTCCGCTTCGGGATTCCGACGATCGCGTACGGCGACCTGTACATGCAGGCCGCGTCGGCCGCACTGCTCGGCAAGGGCGACGTGATCGTCGCGGTGTCGAAGTCGGGGCGCGCGCCCGAGTTGCTGCGCGTGCTCGACGTCGCGATGCAGGCCGGCGCGAAGGTGATCGCGATCACGTCGAGCAACACGCCGCTCGCGAAGCGCGCGACCGTCGCGCTCGAAACCGACCACATCGAGATGCGCGAGTCGCAACTGTCGATGATCTCGCGGATCCTGCATCTGCTGATGATCGACATCCTCGCGGTGGGCGTCGCGATCCGCCGCGCGTCGCCGAACGGCGAACTGCCCGAGGCCGTCGCGCAGGCGAAGGCGCGCGCAAGCGACGACGAAACGGCCGACGTGCTCGACTGGCTGAGCCACGGCGCGTCGCCGGCGGCGAAGGACGTCGCGCGGGACTGATGCACAGCGCGGCGTCGGCCGCCTCCCGCACTTCAAAAAAAACGCCACCGGCGCATCGCGCGCGGTGGCGTTTTTCGTTGTGCCGCCCGGCTGCGCCGGTTCAGGCGCCCGCTTTCACCGGCCGCCCGTGCCAGCGCAGCACGAGGATGCGTCCGGCGAAACACAGGATGCCCGTGACGCCGATCGTCACGCCCATCGCGAACGGCGTGCCGTCCGCGAGTGCGCCGATCGCGACGCTCGCGAGCGCGCCGAGCGCGAGCTGCATCGCGCCGAACACGGCCGCCGACGCGCCCGCGTTGTGCGGATAGCGATGCATGAGGTCGGTCGTGCAGTTCGCGGACAGGATCCCGACCACGCCGACGACGAAGAACAGGCACACGACGATCGACCACAGCCCGCCCCACCCGGTCAGCGCGACGAGCGCGACCGCGAGCGACGCGATGCAGCTCACGAGCGACGCGGCCGCGATGATGCGCAGCGAGCCGACGCGGCCGACGAGCCGCGTGTTCGCGAAGTTGCCGATCATGATCCCGACGACGTTCAGGCCGAACAGCAGCCCATAGTGCTGCGGCGACACATGGAAATACTCGATGTACACGAACGGCGTCGCGGTGATGTACGAGAACATCGACGCGAATGCCATGCCGCCGCACAGCATGTGCCCCCATGCGACGGGGTCGGACAGGATGCGCCCGTACGACGCGAACGACGCGAGCACGGCCGTGCTCTTGCGCCGCTCCTTCGGCCAGGTTTCGGGCACGCGCAGGTACGCGGTCGCCGCGCACACCGCGCCGAACACGGCCAGCACGACGAACACGCCGCGCCAGCCCGAGAAGCGCAGGATCTGGCCGCCGATCAGCGGCGCGAGCAGCGGCCCGACCGCGGTGACGATCGCGACCATCGACAGCACCTTCGCCGCGTCGCTCGGCTCGTGCGCGTCGCGCGCGATCGCGCGGGCCAGCACCGACGCGGCGCCGGCGCCGAGCGCCTGCAGGAAGCGCACGACGATCAGCATGTCGATCGAGCCCGACACGAAGCAGCCGATGCTCGCGAGCGTGAACAGCGCGATGCCGCCGAGTAGCACGGGGCGGCGGCCCCACGTGTCGGACAGCGGGCCGTACAGCAGCATGCCGACCGAGAAGCCGGCCATGAAGCTCGTCAGCGTGCGCAGCGCGGCGCCGGGGCTGACGGAGAAGCCGTCGGCGATCGACGGCAGACTCGGCAGGTACATGTCGGTGGCGATCGGCCCGCAGGCGGCGAGCGCGCCGAGCAACAGGATCAGCCGGGCATCGGGCCGGCGCCGGACGACGTGAGACATGGGTATCCGGAATGGAGCCCGCGCGCATCGGGGCGCGCGTGGCGGTGAAGACGGGAGGCCGCGCCGCGGACGGCGCGCTCAGGCCCATGATTGTACGCGCAACTTTTTTACGTGCTGAGGGCGGTGTCAGGCAGCAGGACGGGAAACGCCGACGCGACGCGTGGGATCGCGCGCGGATTCGATTAAGCTTGCTGCTGCCCGCTTCTCTTGTCTGACCAATTCGACGCACGACCGAACGATGACCGCTTTCCTGCTGATCTGGAGCCCCAAGAAATGGCCATGGCCCGAGCTGCCCGACGTCGCCGCGCGCGTGAAGGCCGGCGAGGCCGTGCATGACGTGTGGGGCTGCGGCTTCGCACGCGGCATCCTGCCGGGCGACCGCGTGTTCCTGCACCGCGTCGCGAAGGAGCCCAAGGGCGTGTTCGGCTCCGGCTACGTGACACGCGCGCCGTACGAAGTGCCCGATCCGTCGACGAAGCGCGGTTACCGGCTGTGCATCGACTTCGTGTACGACTGGCTGGTCGACGCGCACCGGGACGTCGTGATCGCGCGCGACGCGCTGCGCGTCCACCCGTACTCGGTGCAGACCTGGGATGCGCAGAGCTCCGGCACGTCGATCAAGCCGATGGTCGAAGGCCCGCTCGAGAAGCGTTGGGCGGAGCTGACCGGCAAGCGCAAGCCCCCGCGATAACCGGGCCGATCGCCGGGACAAATCGGGCCCTCCTTTCCAGCCCACGTGCCGAAAGGCCGCAGACCGTCGCGCGGGCCCGCCGCGCGCGTCTCCGGTACAATCAGACGATCGTTCCGCCCAGGCGCCGCGGCCCGTGCACAGGCCCCCGCGCCCTTCTCTCGCAGGTTTCGCCCATGTCCAATAATCAGATCCTTTTCGAACGCGCCCAGAAGACCATTCCCGGCGGCGTCAACTCGCCGGTGCGCGCATTCCGTTCGGTCGGCGGCACGCCGCGTTTCGTCGCGCGCGCGCAAGGTCCGTATTTCTGGGATGCCGACGGCAAGCAGTACATCGACTACATCGGCTCGTGGGGCCCGATGATCGTCGGCCACGTCCATCCGGACGTGCTGTCGGCCGTGCAGAACGTGCTCGCCGACGGCTTCTCGTTCGGCGCGCCGACCGAGGCCGAGATCGAGATCGCCGAGGAAATCTGCAAACTCGTGCCGTCGATCGAGCAGGTGCGGATGGTGTCGAGCGGCACCGAGGCCACGATGAGCGCGCTGCGTCTCGCGCGCGGCTTCACGGGCCGCAGCCGCATCGTCAAGTTCGAGGGCTGCTACCACGGCCACGCGGACAGCCTGCTCGTGAAGGCCGGCTCCGGCCTGCTGACGTTCGGCAACCCGACGTCGGCCGGCGTGCCCGCCGACATCGCGAAGCACACGACCGTCCTCGAATACAACAACGTCGCCGCGCTCGAGGAAGCATTCGGCGCGTTCGGCGACGAGATCGCCGCGGTGATCGTCGAGCCCGTCGCGGGCAACATGAACCTCGTGCGCGGCACGCCCGAATTCCTGAACGCGCTGCGCGCGCTGTGCACGAAGCACGGCGCCGTGCTGATCTTCGACGAGGTGATGTGCGGTTTCCGCGTCGCGCTCGGCGGCGCGCAGGCGTACTACGGGATCACGGCCGACCTCACCTGCCTCGGCAAGGTGATCGGCGGCGGGATGCCGGCCGCCGCGTTCGGCGGCCGCCGCGACATCATGGCCCACCTTGCGCCGCTCGGCGGCGTCTACCAGGCCGGCACGCTGTCGGGCAACCCGATCGCGGTCGCCGCGGGCCTGAAGACGCTGCAACTGATCCAGGCGCCCGGCTTCTACGATGCGCTCACCGCGCAGACGAAGCGTCTCGCCGACGGCCTCGCGGCCGAAGCGCGCGCGGCCGGCGTGCCGTTCGCGGCCGACTCGATCGGCGCGATGTTCGGCCTCTACTTCGCCGAGCGCGTGCCGACCAGCTTCGCGGAAGTCACGAAGAGCGACACCGGACGCTTCAACCGCTTCTTCCACCTGATGCTCGACGAGGGCGTGTACTTCGCGCCGTCCGCATACGAAGCCGGCTTCGTGTCGAGCACGCACGACGACGCGGTGATCGACGCGACGCTCGCGGCCGCACGCCGCGCGTTCGCGGCACTCGCCGCCTGACCGGGGGCCGCGCGCATGTTCTCGGATACCGATTTCGCCCACATGGAGCGCGCGCTCGCGCTCGCCGCGCGCGGCATGTATACGACGGCGCCGAATCCGCGCGTCGGCTGCGTGATCGTCAAGGACGGCGACGTGATCGGCGAAGGCTTCACGCAGCCGGCCGGCCAGGACCACGCGGAAGTGCAGGCGCTGAAGGACGCGCGCTCGCGCGGCCACGACGTCGCGGGCTCGACCGTCTACGTGACGCTCGAGCCGTGCAGCCATTTCGGCCGCACGCCGCCGTGCGCGAACGCGCTGAGCGAAGCGCGCGTCGCGAAGGTCGTCGCCGCGATGGAAGACCCGAATCCGCAGGTGTCGGGGCGCGGCCTCGGCATGCTGCGCGACGCGGGCATCGACGTGCGCTGCGGGCTGCTCGCGCACGAAGCCGGCGAACTGAACATCGGCTTCGTGTCGCGGATGACGCGCGGCCGTCCGTGGGTGCGGATGAAGACCGCCGCGTCGCTCGACGGCCGCACCGCGCTGCCGTCCGGCGAAAGCCAATGGATCACCGGCGAGGCCGCGCGCCTCGACGGGCACGCGTGGCGTGCGCGCGCCTGCGCGATCCTCACCGGCATCGGCACCGTGCGCGAGGACAACCCGCTGCTGACCGTGCGCGGCATCGACACGCCGCGCCAGCCGCAGCGCATCCTGGTCGACAGCCGCCTCGACCTGCCGCTCGACGCGCGACTGCTCGAGGGCGCGCCGCTGCTGATCTTCTGCGGCCGGCTCGACGCGAGCGGCGAAATGCGCGCGAACGTGCTGAAGGCGCGCGGCGCGGAAATCGTGTCGCTCGCGAATGCGCACGGCAAGGTCGACCTGCCCGCGATGCTCGCGGCGCTCGGCGCGCGCGGCGTCAACGAACTGCACGTCGAGGCCGGCCACAAGCTGAACGGCTCGCTGCTGCGCGAGCAATGCGTCGACGAATTGCTCGTCTATCTCGCGCCGAGCCTGCTGGGCGCCGACGCGGCCGGCATGTTCGACCTCGCCGCGCCGGCGAGCCTCGACGCACGCACGCGACTGTCGTTCCACGGCATCGAGCGGATCGGCGACGATCTGCGGATCCTGGCGCGTGTCGCGCCACCCGACGCCACGCACTGAACGGGACCGTCACGATGTTTACCGGAATTGTCGCGGCCGTCGGCCGCATCGAATCGATCGATCCGCTCGGCACGTCGGCCGATGCAGGTGTGCGCCTGACCGTGCTGGCCGGCGGGCTCGATCTCGCCGATGTCGCGCTGGGCGACAGCATCGCGATCCAGGGCGCGTGCATGACGGTGATCGAAAAGACCGACGTCGCGTTCGACGTCGACGTGTCGCGCGAAAGCCTGAACCGCACGGTCGGCCTCGCCCAGCCCGGCGAAGTGAACCTCGAGAAGGCACTGCGCGCGCACGACCGCCTCGGCGGGCACATCGTGTCGGGCCACGTCGACGGCCTCGGCACCGTGTCGCGCTTCGCGCCGGTCGGCGAGTCGCACGAGCTGCGGATCGTCGCGCCGCGCGAGCTGGGCCGCTATCTTGCGTACAAGGGGTCGATCACGGTCAACGGCGTGAGCCTGACCGTCAACACGGTCGACGATCGCGCGGACGGCTGCGAATTCTCGATCAACCTGATTCCGCACACGGTCGAGGTCACGACGCTGCGTCACCTGAAGGCCGGCGACAAGGTCAATCTCGAAGTCGACATGATTGCGCGGTATGTGGAGCGAATGCTGTCGACGTCGCAAGGCGTGCATCAGGACTGATCGTCCTTTTTCGTGCTTTCTTGAGAATCGCGGCCGGCGGTTCGGCCCCCGGCCGGCCGGGTCCGCATCGCCGCCGTTTTCTGCCCACACCGGCCGCCGTGCGCGAACCGCTACGTGTACCGGCGAGCCGCTCCATGAGCGCGTTGCCGCCTCGTCGGGCGATCCGCCGTTCAGCGCTTCACTGCCTCGTCGATGACGGGGCGACGTCCTGGCCCCATATCAAACCGCAGCCTGTCCCGTCGGCCGGTCGATTCCGATATCTGCGGTCCATCGATACGATTCCCCGTCGCATCCGCTCGTCGACCCGCGGGCCCGATCCTCGGCCGAACGGCCAACGACGCGCACGGGTCACGCCGCCGCGCTAAGATGCGTCGACAGCGGTTTCAACGCCGCAACGCACGACGCGCCGCGCACCGGCCGCCCCTCTTCCCACAGGAGTCGTTCCCATGTCCATCTCGATGTACCAGGCTTCGCTGCCCGTCCTGATCCGCGGCCTGACCAACCTGCAGCACATCCTCGGCAAGGCGCAGGCGCACGCGGCCGAGAAGCAGATCGACCCGTCGGTGTTCGTCGGCGCGCGCCTCTACCCGGACATGCTGCCGCTCGTCCGCCAGGTCTACATCGCGACCGACACGGCCAAGGGCTGCGCCGCGCGGCTCGCCGGCGCCGAGATCCCGAGCTACCCGGACGTCGAGCAGACCTTCGACGAACTGCACGCGCGCATCCAGAAGACGATCGACTACCTGAAAAGCTTCGACGCCGCGCAGATCGACGGCAGCGAGGCGCGCCAGATCGTGCTGAAGATGCGCGTCGGCCCGATCGAGTTCACCGGCCAGTCGTACCTGCTGAACTTCGTGCTGCCCAACTTCTTCTTCCACGTGACGACCGCGTACGACATCCTGCGCCACAGCGGCGTCGAGCTCGGCAAGCTCGACTACCTCGGCGGGCGCGACTTGCACGCATGACGCGCGGCGGCCCGGCCGGGCCTGCCGCGCAGGCCGGCCGCACCGCCTTCCGGAGCGCTTGCCGGCCGAGCGCAACCCGCGCCAGCCGAAACGCCGTCCGGCTGGCGTAAAATACGCACTTTCCTCTTTCTCGCCCCCTTATGACGCTCGCCTCCACGCTCGACATCATCGCCGAGCTGAAAGCCGGCCGGATGGTGATCCTGGTCGACGAAGAAGACCGCGAAAACGAGGGCGACCTCGTGATCGCCGCCGAATTCGTCACGCCGGAAGCGATCAACTTCATGGCCAGGTACGGCCGCGGCCTGGTTTGTCTGACGTTGACGCAGGAACGCTGCAAGCAGCTGCACCTGCCGCTGATGACCTACCGCAACGGCACGCAATACGGCACCGCGTTCACGGTCAGCATCGAAGCGGCCGAAGGCGTGACGACCGGCATCTCGGCCGCCGACCGTGCGCACACGATCGCCACGGCGGTCGCGCACGACGTGCGTCCCGAGCACATCGTGCAGCCGGGCCACGTGTTCCCGATCATGGCGCAGCCGGGCGGCGTGCTCGTGCGCGCGGGCCATACCGAGGCCGGCTGCGACTTCACCGCGCTTGCGGGCCTCACGCCGGCCGCGGTGATCTGCGAGATCATCAAGGACGACGGCACGATGGCGCGCCTGCCCGACCTGATCGAATTCGCGAAGGAACACGGCCTGAAGATCGGCACGATCGCCGACCTGATCCACTATCGCAGCCGCACCGAATCGATCATCGAGCGGATCGCCGAGCGCACGATGCAGACCGCGCACGGCACGTTCCGCGCGGTGCTGTACCGCGACCAGCCGAGCGGTTCGCCGCACATCGCGCTGGTGCGCGGCGCGCCGTCGCCCGACGTCGATACGCCGGTGCGCGTGCACGAGCCGCTGTCGGTGCTCGACCTGCTCGAAACCGGCGTGTCGACGCACTCGTGGACGCTCGACGCCGCGATGCGCGAGATCGCGGAGCGCGACCTCGGCGTGATCGTGCTGCTCAACTGCGGCGACACGAAGGAACACCTGATCGACGTCTTCAAGGCGTTCGACGAGGAAGAAAAGGCTGCTGCGCTGAAGCGCCGGCCGGTCGATTTCAAGACGTTCGGCATCGGCGCGCAGATCCTGCGCGATGTCGGCGTCGGCAAGATGCAGGTGCTGTCGAATCCGCGCAAGCTGGGCAGCATGTCCGGCTACGGCCTCGAAGTCACGGGCTTCATTCCGATGCCCGGCGGCGAAGCCAAGTCCTGCCCGGCGTCCCACGCGTAACCCGCCACGGCGCTTTCGCCCTATAACCGTTCATCCACACCACGGACAAGATCATGGAAATCGGACAATACCAACCGAATCTCGAAGGCGACGGCCTGCGTATCGGCATCGTGCAATCGCGCTTCAACGAACCCGTGTGCAACGGTCTCGCCGACGCGTGCGTCGAAGAACTGGAGCGCCTCGGCGTCACCGGTGAAGACGTGCTGCTCGTGTCGGTGCCCGGCGCGCTGGAAATCCCGCTCGCGCTGCAGAAGCTCGCGGAAAGCGGCCAGTTCGACGCGCTGATCGCGCTCGGCGCGGTGATCCGCGGCGAGACCTACCACTTCGAACTCGTGTCGAACGAGAGCGGCGCGGGCATCACCCGCATCGGCCTCGACTTCAACCTGCCGATCGCGAACGCGGTCCTGACGACCGAAAACGACGAGCAGGCCGTCGCGCGCATGACCGAAAAGGGTCGTGACGCCGCACGCGTCGCCGTCGAGATGGCCAACCTGACGATGGCGCTCGACCAACTCGGCGACGACGACGAGGATGAAGAAGAGGACGAAGACGACGAAGAGGAGCGCGCATGAAGAAGAGCGCCCGCCGACAATCGCGCGAGCTGGCGACGCAGGGCCTGTATCAGTGGCTGCTGTCGAACGCGCCCTCCGGCGAGATCGACGCGCAACTGCGCGGCGCGCTCGGTTACGACAAGGCTGACAAGGAGCTGCTCGAAGCCATCCTGCACGGCGTGATCCGCGAGCACGCGACACTCGTCGAAGCGCTGACGCCGTCGCTGGACCGTCCGATCGAGCAGTTGTCGCCGGTCGAACGCGCCGTGTTGCTGATCGCGACGTTCGAGCTCACGCACCACGTCGAAACGCCGTATCGCGTGATCATCAACGAAGCGGTCGAACTCGCGAAGACGTTCGGCGGCTCCGACGGCTACAAGTACGTGAACGGCGTGCTCGACAAGCTCGCCGCGAAGCTGCGCCCCGCCGAAACGCAGGCGCGCCGCAACGGCTGATACCGTTTGTTTGTCCACGGGCGCGCAAGCGCCCGTTTTTCATTCTCTCCCCCGCCCCGCCCGACCGATGAATACCACCGCCGATTCGCTCGTCACGCTCGCCGCACGCGTCGACGCGATCCAGCCCTTCTACGTGATGGAACTGATGAAGGAGGCACAGCGGCTCGAGTCGTCCGGGCGCGACGTTATCCACATGGGCATCGGCGAACCGGATTTCACCGCGCCGGAGCCTGTCGTCGAAGCGGCCGCGGCCGCGCTGCGCCGCGGCGTCACGCAGTACACGAGCGCGCTCGGCATTGCGCCGCTGCGCGAGGCGATCGCCGCGCACTACGCGCGCGCGTATGGCCTCACGATCAGCCCCGAACGGATCGTCGTGACGGCCGGCGCGTCGGCCGCGCTGCTGCTCGCGTGCCTCGCACTCGTCGGCCGCGACGACGAGGTGCTGATGCCCGACCCGTCGTATCCGTGCAACCGGCACTTCGTCGCGGCGGCCGAAGGCCGCGCGGTGCTCGTGCCGAGCGGCCCGGACGCGCGCTTCCAGCTCACCGAGGACGACGTCCGCACGCGCTGGGGCGACCGCACGCGCGGCGTGCTGCTCGCGTCGCCGTCGAACCCGACCGGCACGTCGCTCGAGCCGGACGAACTGAAGCGGATCGTCGAAGCCGTGCGCGCACGCGGCGGCTTCACGATCGTCGACGAGATCTATCAGGGGCTCAGCTACGACGCTGCGCCCGTGTCGGCGCTGTCGTTCGGCGACGATGTCATCACGGTGAACAGCTTCTCGAAGTATTTCAGCATGACCGGCTGGCGGCTCGGCTGGCTCGTCGTGCCGCCCGCGCTGGTCGGTACGTTCGAAAAGCTTGCGCAGAACCTGTTCATCTGCCCGTCCGCACTTGCGCAGCACGCGGCACTCGCGTGCTTCGAGCCGGCCACGCTCGACATCTACGAAGCGCGCCGGCTCGAATTCAAGCGCCGCCGCGATTTCATCGCACCGGCGCTCGAACGGCTCGGCTTCACGGTTCCGGTGATGCCGGACGGTGCGTTCTACGTGTATGCGCATTGCGGCGGCGTCGCCCACCCGGCCGCCGGCGACAGCGCCGCGCTCACGCAGGCAATGCTGCACGACGCGGGTGTCGTGCTGGTGCCCGGCATGGACTTCGGTGTCCATGCGCCACGCGACTATATCCGTCTGTCCTATGCAACGGCCTACTCGCGGCTCGAAGAAGCGGTCGATCGGCTCGCGACGCTGTTCGGGCAGCACTGACGTCGCGGCCGGCACACCGGCCGTTCCACACGCCACAAAAGGAAAAGGCACCCGCATCGGGTGCCTTTTTCATTTCCTGCCGGCCGGAACCGCGCGGTACGCGTCAGGTTACGCGCCGAGCTCCGAATGGTCGCCGTGCGCCTGCTTCGCGGTATCGACGCTCGCGTCGTCCTGCGGCGACGTTTCCTTCGACGCCGTCGTCTTCGCCGACGTCGCGGTTTCGAGCGTCGCACGCACGCGCTTCGCGCCGCCTGCCGATGCCGTTACGGCAGCGGCCGTGACGATCGGCTTCGCCGGCGCCTGCGGTGCATTGACCGGCACGCTGCGGCCGTGCGACACGTCGCGCAGCCGGCCGCGCTCGGCCATCACCTTCGCGCCGTATGCGTTGTCGTCGGGGTTCGTCGAGCCGTTGTACAGCCGCAGGCCGTTCGCGAGCGAGCCGCCGCGGGCGATGCAGTCCTTCAGCACGAGCGCGCCGACCTGGAGGTTCGCGAGCGGCTGCAGTGCGGTATCGGTGCCGCCGAAATACTCGAACTTGTCGGAATGGACCTTCGACATGACCTGCATCAGGCCCTTCGCGCCGACGCCGCTTTCGGCGTAAGGGTTGAAGCCCGACTCGATCGCCATCACGGACAGCAGCAGCAGCGGATCGAGGCCGACGTCACGGCCGGTCTGGAACGCGGCCTTGACGAGCTGGCCGAGCGGCTCCTGTGCGATGCGGTAACGGCGCGACAGATAGGTCGCGACGAGCGCCTGTTCGCGGTTCGACGCGAGCGCACGATCGTCGCGCGCGTCGGCCGGCACCCGCTGGGTCGGGATCAGTTTCGCGAGCGCGACGGGCGACGGGCCGTTGCGGGCCGGATCGGACGCATCGCCCTGCGCAGCGGCTTCCGGTGCGACATCGAGGCCGACCGCAAGCGCGTCCGTTTCGGGACTCTCTTCCTGCTGCGGCTGCGCGCCGGCAGGCGCGAAGTTCGGCAGCGGATGGCCGGACAGCAAACGGGCAGGCCCGGCCTGCACGGCCGCGGATACGACCGGCATCAGCTTCGCGGCAAGCGTGCCGCGCACGGTTGGCAGCAGCCACAGTGCAAGTGCAACCGCGACAGCGAGACAGCCGACAACGCTGAATAGATGGTGACTGACACGCGTCCCGCGACGCAGCATGTTGCGCACGATTTGCGCATGCTGCTCAGTGGGACGCCACGATAACCAAGCGTTCATTCAGATCATCTCCCATGAACATGACTCGTGCGGCTCGCTCAGCTCGATGGCGAGACAGAAACGCGCCGCGGAATCACGACGCCGCACGCCTTGGTTGGGACGTGCAAGCATCGGGGAAACGGTATAAGTACCGTTCGAGGCCACGGTGTAAGAAGGCCGACGCCTTCGCACACTGGGCGAGACGGGCATACGCGGTGGCACCCACGCAAAAAACCAGCGTCTGGTAGCGCTGGCTGGGACTACGACTAAGGCCGTCGAATACGCCGTGCAGGGTTCGGCGGACGGTGACGCGCTGCGTCAAAGATCGGTGATTGGCGGCTCGAAGCCTTTTACCCTGCAACCAATGTGAGCGGATTCTAGCAGGGTTTTATAGATCGTCAACACTATAAAATCTAAAAATCATAACAAAAAGTAATTTAAAGCCGCCCTTCAGATCGGGAGCCCCGTGCCGTAGGGGGTTTGCGCGCGATCGACTTTTTTCGCGGCCGGGCGTCCATGCGGCGGCCCGGGTAAAATCGTCGGTCGATTCGGGGCCGCAGCCGGCCGCTGCGCCCGCCCACCGTCGCCCGCCATGCGGGCGGCCCGGACCTTCTTCATGAAATACAAAGACTTACGCGATTTCATCCAACGCCTCGAGGCGCTCGGCGAACTGCGGCGCGTCACGCAACCCGTGTCGCCCGTGCTCGAAATGACCGAGCTGTGCGACCGCGTGCTGCGCGCCGGCGGCCCTGCGCTGCTGTTCAACGCGCCGCCCGGCAATGCGTTTCCCGTGCTCGGCAACCTGTTCGGCACACCGCGCCGCGTCGCGCTCGGGATGGGCGTCGATGCAGGCGACGATGCCGCGCTCGGCTCGCTGCGCGATCTCGGGCGCCTGCTGTCCGCGCTGAAGGAGCCCGACCCGCCGAAGAGCCTGAAGGACGCCGGCAAGCTGCTGTCGCTCGCGAAGGCCGTGTGGGACATGGCGCCGAAGTCGGTGTCGTCGCCGCCGTGCCAGGAGATCGTCTGGGAAGGCGCCGACGTCGACCTGCACAAGCTGCCGATCCAGACCTGCTGGCCCGGCGACGCGGGGCCGCTCGTCACGTGGGGCCTGACGGTCACGCGCGGTCCGAACAAGTCGCGCCAGAACCTCGGCATCTACCGCCAGCAGCTGATCGGCCGCAACAAGCTGATCATGCGCTGGCTCGCGCATCGCGGCGGCGCGCTCGACTTCCGCGAATTCGCGCTGCAGAACCCCGGCAAGCCGTATCCGGTCGCGGTCGTGCTCGGCGCCGATCCGGCCACGACGCTCGGCGCGGTGACGCCCGTGCCCGATTCGCTGTCCGAATATCAGTTCGCCGGCCTGCTGCGCGGCAGCCGCACCGAGCTCGCGAAGTGCCTGACACCCGGCGTCGACACGCTGCAGGTGCCCGCGCGCGCGGAGATCGTGCTCGAAGGCTTCATCCATCCGCAGGACGGCCCCCCTGCTCCCGCTCCGGCCGGCGCGCCGCCGCGGCCGGCCGGCAACGCGTCCGCCGCGTACGAACACGCACTCGAAGGGCCGTACGGCGACCACACCGGCTATTACAACGAGCAGGAGTGGTTCCCTGTGTTCACCGTCGAGCGCATCACGATGCGCCGCGACGCGATCTACCATTCGACCTACACGGGCAAACCGCCCGACGAGCCCGCGGTGCTCGGCGTCGCGCTCAACGAGGTATTCGTGCCGCTGCTGCAGAAGCAGTTCACGGAGATCACCGACTTCTACCTGCCGCCCGAAGGCTGCAGCTACCGGATGGCCATCGTCCAGATGAGGAAGAGCTACGCGGGCCACGCGAAGCGCGTGATGTTCGGCGTGTGGAGCTTCCTGCGGCAGTTCATGTATACGAAGTTCATCGTGGTCGTCGACGAGGACGTGAACATCCGCGACTGGAAGGAAGTGATCTGGGCGATCACGACGCGCGTCGACCCCGTGCGCGACACGGTGATGGTCGACAGCACGCCGATCGACTATCTCGATTTCGCGTCGCCGGTTGCCGGTCTCGGCTCGAAGATGGGGCTCGACGCGACCAACAAGTGGCCCGGCGAGACGAACCGGGAATGGGGCCGTCCGATCGAGATGGATGCGGCCGTGAAGGCGCGCGTCGACCGGCTCTGGCAGGAGATCGGACTCTGAGGCCGTACGGCCGGCGCCCGCCGGCCCGTGCATCGCACCCATCACCAGAACGACGAAGATGAGCTTTCCTCCCGCCTCGATGCTGTCCGACGGTTTCTTCCTGTCGCTGTCGCTGTGTCTCGACATCGGCCTCGTGAACGTCGCGATGCTGTCGCTGACGCTGTCGCATGGCTTCCGGCCGGGCTTCTGGCTCGGCGTCGGCTCGTGCGTCGGCGATCTCCTCTACGCGGCGCTCGCGCTCGCGGGGATGGCCGTGCTGCTGCAGTTCGAGGCCGTGCGCTGGATCGTGTGGATCGGCGGCGGCGCCGTGCTGCTGTTCCTCACGTGGAAGATGACGCGCGAAGCGTTGGCGCCGGCCAGGGCGGCCGACGACGCGGACGAGGCACCGCCGCCGCGCGCAAGCGCGCGGCGCAGTTTCCTGCGCGGGATGCTGCTCGCGATGTCGTCGCCGAGCGCGATCCTGTGGTTCGCGGCGGTCGGCGGCGCACTGATCGCGAAAGCCGGCGCGACCACGCCGGCCACCGCGTCGGTGTTCCTGTCGGGCTTCTTCCTCGGCGGCCTCGCGTGGACGCTCTTCATGTGCACGCTCGCGAGCCAGGGCCGCAAGCGCGCGGGCGCCGGGCTGATGCGCGCGTGCCACGTCGCGTCGGCGCTGCTGTTTGCGTATTTCTCGTACAGCGTGATCGTCGGCGGCTACCGCGACCTGATCGCGCACGCGGCGTAAGCGAAGCCGACCTGCACGAGCCGCGCGTCGAGCGGCGGCACTAATAAAAAACGGCGCAGCGCCCCTCGCGGGACGTTGCGCCGTTTTGCCACGCGCGGTCAGGCCGCGCGGGACGGATCAGCGACGCCAGTAGCCGTGATGGCCCCAGCCGCCGTAACCATGACGCCAGTACGGACGACCGTAGTAACCACCGTAGCCGCCGACGACCACGGCGGGCGGCGGCGCATAGTAGGCCGGTGCCGGTGCGTAGTACACGGGCGGGGGCGGCGGCGCGTAGTACACGGGCGGCGGCGGTGCATAAACGGGATACGCGGGCGCAACCGGGATACCGATGCCGACCCCGATCGACACGTGAGCCTGCGCGGCGCTTGCGGCACCCAGACCCAGCGCGGCGGCGGCGATGAACGGAATGAGCTTTTTCACTTCGATTCTCCTGCTGGAGCGGTATTTTATGCGCTCCTGTCGGCAACGGCGGGCATGCACGTCGCATGGAAGCAATGTAGCGAAAACCCGCCTCTCGCGTGTTTCGCATTTGTTGCAAATTGCAATTGCAGGCGGCCGGAGCCGCCGTGCGGCGTGGCTTCCGCGGCCTGCGGCGACCCTTGCGGGTCGCGCGATTCCGTCCGACGAGTCGGGGCGCGACGCGACGGCCGGTCAGTCTTACCGGATACGGCACGCGCGGCGGGCACGCGCACGTAATGAACGATTACAAATTTGAAACAGGACGCCGACGATTCAAGAGGACCGCGCGCACGACATGTTTCGGGGTCGATTCATCGATCGGAATTCAACCGTAATGCCGGACACCATACGCGTGCGAATCGTGCCGCACGCCGGTAATGAACACATGCGTCCGCGCGGCAATCGACCTTCCACGACCACACCTTCATTCCTGCGATACTGGCGGCTGCTTCGTTTTCGCTTACGTCCGCCGCCATGCCTCTTCCCGACACACCCCGTCTCGGCTTCATCGGCGCCGGCCGCCTCGCGCGCTGCGTCGCGCAGCGCTTCGCGCAGGCCGGCTTTCCCGTTGTCGCGATCGCGAGCCGCACGCCCGAATCGGCCGCGGCGCTCGCCGCGCGCATCGCCGGCTGCCGAGCCGTCGACACGCCGCAGCAGGTCGCCGACGCCGCCGACCTGATCTTCCTGACGGTTCCCGACGACCATCTCGCGTCGACCGCCGCGGCGCTCCGCTTCGATGCATCGCGCGCCGCCGGTCAGGCAGTCGTCCACTGCAGCGGCGCGTCGGCGGTCGCGCTGCTCGATCCGGCGAAACGGCAAGGCGCGGCCACCGGCGGCTTCCATCCGCTCTACCTGTTCGGCGGCACCGACGCCGACCTCGCACGCATCGATGGCTGCTCGGTCACGATCGAAGCCGACGGCGCGCTGCACGCGACGCTGATGCGACTTGCCGCCGCACTCGGCTGCCATCCGCTGTCGATTCCGGCCGGCGGCCGGATGCTCTATCACGCGGCCGCGCATTACGCGGCGAGCTTCGCGCTGTGCGGGCTGTCGGAAGCGGTCGAGCTGTGGCGCGGCCTCGGTTTCGACGAGGAAGCCGCGCTGCGCGCACTGCTGCCGATGCTCGCCGGCACGATCGAAACCGCGCGCGACAAGGGGCTCGCGAACGCGCTCGCCGGCCCGGTGTCGCGCGGCGATACCGGCATCGTCGAACGCCAGCTCGCGCTGCTCGAAGCGCGTGGCGGCGATCACGCGACGCTGTACGCGCTGATGACGCGCCGTGCGGTCGCGCTCGCCGCGAAGCGTGCCGCGCCGCCGGCGTCGCTGCCGGCGCTCGCCGAAGCCGTCGAAACATCGCTCGCGCGCACGGCCGCACACCCCTCCCCGTCGCAAGACGAGGCGTGATAAGGTGTCGGCCGATGCGCCGCCATCCGGCGTTGGCGGCCGCACGCTACTCGACTGTATAAAAAGGATGCCAACGATGTTCGGCGAGATCGCCCGTTTTCTGCTCAATACCGTCTTCACGCTGTTCGGCGCCGCGCTGATCCTGCGCGTCTGGATGCAGGCCGTCCGCGTGCCGCCGTACAACCCCGTCACGCAGGCCGTGCTGCAGGCGACCAACTGGCTCGTGCTGCCGCTGCGCCGCGTGATCGCGGGCGTACGCGGCATCGACTGGGCCAGCGTCGTCGCCGCGCTGCTGACCGCACTCGTCTACGTCGTGCTGATGGTCGTGATGGCCGGCTTCGACCCGGCCGCGGTGATCCCGACGCTGGTCGTGGTCGCGCTGCTCACCGTCGTGAAGTGGGCGCTCAACCTCGTGATCTGGATGACGATCCTGATGGCGCTGCTGTCGTGGCTCAACCCGCGCTCGCCGGCGATGCCGATCCTCTACCAGCTCACCGCGCCGTTCCTGAACCCGCTGCGCCGCATCATCCCGAACCTCGGCGGCATCGACCTGTCGCCGATCCTGCTGTTCGTGATCGTGCAGGTGCTGCTGATGATCGTCACGCGCGCCGCCGTGTCGCTGACGATCTTCGGCATCTGACCGACGCTGCCCCCTACGCCGCTGCCCCTACGCCGCCGGCCCCTGCGCCGGCGGCACGCCGAGCGTGTCGATCACGCCGAAGCGCGCAGGAATCATCGCGTAGCACACGCGCACTTTCTCGCGCGACAACCGTTCGAGCAAACGCTGCGCCTCGTCCTCGGTGACGATGAATTCGACCTCGATCGCGAGCGAACCCTGCAGCTCGAAGAAGCGGTCCTCATGCAGCACGCGATGCTGGCCGAAGCCGGCCATCGCGCGAAACGCGGAACCGCCCGCGACGCCCATCCGGTTCGCCTCCTCCAGCAGCCATTCCCACAGCGGCTTCCAGTGCAGCCGGTGCTGCTCGTGCACATAGAAACGCAAGAACACCCTGTCCATCGCTCCCTCCGATGGCGGCACGCTCAGGCCGCCGCGAGCCACGCGCGCGCGGTCCACATGCCGAGCGCCGTCAGCGCGAACGATCCAGTCAAGTGTAGGGCAGCCACCGCAAACGCCCATCCGAATTCGCCCTGCAACGCATGCGTCATCACCTCGACCGAATAGGTCGAGAACGTCGTGAGGCCGCCGAGGAAGCCCGTGATCACGAACAGCCGCCACTCGGGCGGCAGCCCGACGCGGGTCGTGAACACGACGGCGGCGATGCCGATCACGTAGCCGCCGATCAGGTTCGCGGCGAGCGTGCCGAGCGGCACCTCGGGAAAGAATTCGTTGAGCGCGAGGCTCAGGAACCAGCGCAGCAACGCGCCGAGCCCGGCGCCGACGAAGATCGCGACGATCGAATAGAACAAGGGCACTCCTCGCTGACGACGCCGCGTGGCGGATGCGGCCTACGCTGAACTGTATGCGGAATCGCGCCGCGGCGGCAACGCCGGCGGAGCGGGCCGTCATACGCCGGATCGTGTCGCACGGGCGCGATGCATTTCATTATTCCCGCGAATCCGCCGCACTCGATATTTTCCGATGCATTACGCAGGACATTACAAATAAATTAAAAAAACAGATTGATTATCTAGCCGCATTTTCAAAATCGGCAAAGCCGCTTCGCACGCTGTGTGCCAACCTTGAAAATCCCATATTTCACGGGGCTTCCGCGTAGTTTCCCTTATCAGACATTCCCGTATTCGGCCGATATTCCATGCAATTGACTTTGCCGATTTTGTAGACTTGTTCCGCCAACCCACTCCATCGACATGGAGACTCGAAAAATGAACAATATCCGCCCGTCATTCATGTTGATTCCGGCTCTGTGTGCGTCGCTGCTCGCATCGAGCGTCGCGCTCGCCGACGGCAACGGACCGCCGTCCTACGTCGAAGGCAACCGCGCGCCGAAAGGATACGCGCGCCCACCGTTCCACACGAAGCCGCGCGCGAGCACGGCTTCGATATCCGGCCTCACGCCCGCGCTCGCCCGACACGCGTACGGGTTCGACACGATCGCCAACCAGGGCGACGGGATGGTCGTCGCGATCGTCGACGCGTACGACGACCCGAAGATCGAGGCCGATCTCGGCGTGTTCAGCAACGCGTTCTCGCTGCCGGCCTGCACGTCGTCGAACGGTTGTTTCACCAAGGTGTACGCACGCGGTACACGGCCCAGGACCGATTCGGGCTGGGCGCTCGAGATGTCGCTCGACGTCGAATGGGTGCATGCGATCGCGCCGAAGGCCAAGATCATGCTCGTCGAGGCCGCGTCGGCCAGCTTCAGCGACCTGCTGGCCGCGGTCGACGTCGCGGTCACGCGCGGCGCGTCGGTCGTGTCGATGAGTTTCGGCGGCAGCGAGTTCGGCAGCGAGACCGGCTTCGACAGCCACTTCAACGTCGCGGGCGTCACGTTCGTCGCGTCGTCCGGCGACAGCGGCACCGGGACCGAATACCCGGCCGCGTCGCCGTACGTGGTGGCGGTGGGCGGCACGACGTTGTCCATCGATGCGTACGGCAACTACGTCGGCGAGGCGGCGTGGAGCGGCAGCGGCGGCGGCGTGAGCACCGTCGAGGCCGAGCCGGCCGGCCAGACCGCGTGGCCGGTTCCGGTCGCCGGTAAGCGCGGCGTGCCCGACGTCAGCTACGACGCGAATCCGTCCAGCGGTTTCGCGGTGTACGACTCGGTCACCTACCAGGGGCAGGCGGGCTGGTTCCAGGTCGGCGGCACGAGCGCGGGCGCGCCGCAATGGTCGGCGCTCGTCGCGATCGCGAATTCGCTGCGCGCGGCGGCCGGCAAGAGCCGGTTGAGCGGCACCTACGACTCGCTCTATACGGTCGGGAAAACCGCGTACGGCAGCGATTTTCACGACGTGACGACCGGGTCCAACGGCAATTGCGGCAGCGTCTGCAACGCAGCCGGCGGCTACGACTACGTGACGGGTCTCGGTTCGCCTCAGGCACCTGCGCTCGTGCAGGCGCTCGTCGCCCAGCCCTAGCCGCGCGGCCGCCGCCGGTCGGTCCGCGGCGCGGCGTTCAGCCGCCGCGCCATGCGCGGTCGAGCGCGGTCAGCGTCGCCAGCGCACCGCCCTTCAACCCGATCACGTCCGCACGGCGCGCATGCGCTTCGCGCGCGTTGATGCGGATCACGTCGGCGCCGAGCCGCTCGCTCAGCAGGCGCACGGTCGGAATCGCGGTACCCGCGCCGATCTCGACCACGGCGACACGCCCGGCCCACGCGATCCAGTCTTCCAGCGCACGTTCCTGCGCGTCGTAGCGCGCGCCGAGCCAGCCGGTGTCGCCGAACATCAGGATGTTCGGCCGCGCGAGGCCCCCGCAGCGCGGACAGCGCGGCGCTTCGCCGACCAGCCGGCAGGTAGCTTCGTCGACGTCCGGCACGAACGGCGCCGCGTCCCACGTGTCGTCCGAGCACGGCCGCAGGCACTGCATCGCGTGAATCGAGCCGTGGATCTCGACGATCCGAGTCGGATCGAAGCCGGCCTTCTGGAACTGGCCGTCGACGTTGCTCGTCAGCACGAAGCCGCCATTCGGCATCGCGTCGATCCAGCGACGCAGGATCGCGAAACCCGCATGCGGCACCGTCGCGCGGTAAAGCGCGAGACGGTGCCCGTAGAACCCCCACGCGAGTTGCGCACGCGCACGGAACGCGTGCGGCGATGCGATCTCGTGGAATTCGAAACGCTCGTGGCGCAGCGCCGGATACGCACGCCAGAAGCCGTCCGTGCCGCGAAAATCGGGCAACCCGGAATCGACGCCGATGCCCGCGCCGGCCGTCACGAGCAACGCGTCGGCGCGCGCGAGCGCGTCAACGGCGGCAGCGACGAGATCGGCGGGAAGCTGCGCGGCGGCAGCGGTGGAGTCGTCGGAATCGGGGAACGGCATGATGGGGCGGCGGTAACGTCGAACGGTGCGCGGGCGGCGTCGCGATCATACGCCGGTTCGGGTGCCGTGCCGCATGCGCGATGCACAGGCACGACGCGATCGCAACGTCGTGAGTCCGCGCGGCGCCCGGCTTTTCCCGCTGCAGCCGACGCAGCGAAGCCCGGGCAACGTCGCGATCCGCCCGCCTCCCCGCCTGCTCAGCCATCCAAATCGTCTTGCGCGACCGGAATCTCGTCGACCGAGAAATAGACCGGCTTGCCGAGCTGCCGCGCGAGGCTGACGTCCGCATCGGCGCCACGCGACGCGCCGTTGATCCGCCATACGGCATCGCAGCGCCGCAGCAGCCGGTGCGCGGCCGGATACAGGAACGCCTCGCTGATCTCGTCGCCGACCTGCCGCGACCCGGCCGCGACCGCGAGCGGCAGCGACACCCATTCACCGATCATCGGCACATGCCCGCGGCGATACACGGCGAGCGCCGCCGCTTCCAGCCGGTGCAGGTTCGCGGCGATGCGCGCCGGGTCGCCGTCCGTGCCGCTGCGATAGGGGCCGGCGACCAGCACGAGCAGCGGCGTCATGCCGTGCGCGCGCCGGCGGTTTCCCGCAGCGCGACGTACTGCAACAGCATGATCGTCTTCGCGTCGACGATCTCGCCGCGCTCGACCGCGTCCAGCGCCGCCTGCAGCGGCATCTCGACGACCTCGAGATCCTCGCCCTCTTCCGCGACGCCGCCGCCGTCGCCGGTGCGCAGCGACGCATCGTATTCGCCGACGAAGAAATGCAGCTTCTCCGTCACGGACCCAGGGCTCATGAACGCCTCGAACACCTTGCGCACGCCGCGCACGCGATAGCCGGTCTCCTCCTCGGCCTCCGCGCGGATGCGTGCTTCGGGCGTCGCGTCGTCGAGCAGGCCGGCAGCGGCTTCGAGCAGCATCCCGTCGTGCCCGCTGACGAACGCCGGCATCCGGAACTGCCGCGTCAGCAGCACGTCGCCCGTGCCGGCATTGCGCGGCAGGATGGTCGCGCCGTTGCCCCGGTCGTAGGTCTCGCGGCTCAGGCGCTGCCACGTTCCGTCGCGGCGCAGGAAATCGAACGTCACCTTCTTCAGCACATACCAGTCATCGGACAGCACCGTCGTATCGACGATGCGCACGCGATCCCGCGTTGCAGCCATCGCAACCTCCCATTCGACAAAAGACGGCGCCCATGGTAACGTGCATATTCGTGCAACTTCAAGAAATTTCGTGCAAACACGATGCTGACGACGCAACGCAAGAAAGCGATCCTCGATACGCTCGCGCGCGACGGCCAAGTGCTGGCGGTCGAATTGAGCGCGCAATTCGGTGTGTCCGACGACACGATCCGCCGCGACCTGCGCGAGCTGGCGGCCGAAGGCCTGCTGCAGCGCGTGCATGGCGGCGCGCTGCCGGCGTCGCCGGCCGTCGCGTCGTTCGCGCAGCGCGAGGTGCTCGAAACGGCGGAAAAGCGGCGCATCGCAAGGCGGGCCGCGCAGATGATCGCGCCCGGGCAAGTGGCGATCGTCGACGGCGGCACGACGTCGGCGCTGCTCGTCAGCCAGTTGCCGGCCGACCTGCGCGCGACGATCGTCACGCACAGCCCGAGCGTCGCCGTCGCGCTGGCCGCGCATCCGTCGATCGACGTGATCCTGATCGGCGGGCGGCTCTACAAGCATTCGATCGTCGCGGTCGGCGCCGCGGCGATGGAAGGCATCGCGCGCATCCATGCTGATCTTTACTTCATGGGCGTCACAGGCGTGCATCCGGTCGCGGGGCTGAGCACCGGCGATTTCGAGGAAGCGGCGATCAAGCGCGCGCTGGCCGAACGCGCGGCCGAGACGGTCGTGCTCGCGTCGCAGTCGAAACTGCGCGCGGCGTCGCAGTTCGTGATCGGCGACATCACGCTCGCGCAAACCGTCGTGGTCGAGAAGGAAACCGAAGCCGCGCTGACGAAGCCGATCGAGGCCGCCGGCGTGACGGTCGTGCGAGCATAGCGGCAGCGGTTCGAATCCGTGCTGTTGCGCAGGACCTCGACTGCGGGCTTTCATCACGCCAACGCCGCACCGATGTCAGCGTGCTGACAGGTGCCGCTTGCTAACATGGGCGCCCGCCCGATCGCCACGCGCCGCACGCACGATGCCCTCGCCCTCCGCCAAGATTCCGCCTGCACCGCCCGCAGGCGATGCACCGCCGCCCGGCGTCCTCGCGCTGTTCGTCGCGTTCGCGCAGATAGGCCTGACCAGCTTCGGCGGCGGGCTCAGCGGGCGGATGATGCGCGACTTCGTGCACGAGCGGCGCTGGCTCGACGAAGAGGCGTTCCTCAACGGCCTCGCGCTGTCGCAGGCGCTGCCGGGCGTCAACGTGAAGAACCTCGCGATCTGGATCGGCTACCGGCTCGCCGGATGGCGCGGCGCGGTGGCCGGCTTCACCGGCATCATCGCGCCGCCGGCCGTGCTGATCGTGCTGTTCGGCGTCGCGTTCTCGACCCTCACGCGCTTCCCGCTCACGCATGTCGCGCTCGCCGGCGCGGCGGCCGCGGCGATCGGGCTGTCGATCTCGATGGCGATCACGGCCGTGCGCCGGCTGCCGCGCCGCGCGCTGCCGTTCGCGGTAATGACGCTCACCTTCGTGTCGGTCGCGGTGCTGCACTGGCCGCTCGTATGGACCGTGCTGGTCGGCGGCACGGTGAGCGTCGCGCTCGAATACCGCCGCGCGGCCGCCGCGCCGACCGGGAACGACAAGCCATGACAATGACCGCGTCGCAACGCTACGCCGCGCTGTTCGGCGTGTTCGCGCCGCTGTCGATCGCGACGATCGGCGGCGGACAGACGATCATCGCCGACCTCCAGCGGCAGATCGTCGACGTGCATCACTGGATGACCGCCACGCAGTTCGTGAACGACTTCGCGATCGCGCGGATGGCGCCCGGCCCCGGCTCGCTGCTTGCCACACTGATCGGCTGGCAGGTGGCCGGCTTCTGGGGTGCGGTGATCGCGACGCTCGCGCTGTTCGGCCCGACCGCGTTCCTGATCTACGGCGTCGCGCACCTGTGGCGGCGACACCAGGGCGCGCGCTGGCAGATCGCGCTCGAAGCCGGCCTGCGTCCGGTCGCGGCCGGCATGATCGTCGCGTCGGTGTGGGTGCTGCTGCAGGCGCTCGACGGCGGCTGGCCAGCACGCGCGATCGCGGTCGCATCGACGCTGTGCGTGATGGTTTCGCGCATTCACGCGCTGCTGCTGATCGTGGCGGGCGCGCTGCTGCTCGTCGGCGTGCACGCGATCGGCGGCGTGTAGCGCATACCGCCGTCGCACCTCAACGCCGCGCCACGCGAACACCTGAACGCCTAGACGCCGCGAAACACCGGCGCGCGCCGCTCCGCAAACGCACGCAGCCCTTCGTCGAAATCCGCGCCTTCGCACGCGTGCCGGCGCAGCTCGGCGATCCGCTCGAACGCATCGACCGGCAACGGCCGTGCGTCCTGCAGCACGCGAAACTGCTCCTTCACGGCGTGCACCGCGAGCGGCGCCTTCGCGGCGATCGTGCGCGCGACGTCGAGCGCCGCATCGTCTACGCCACCCGTGTCGGCCAGCCGGTTCACGAGCCCGTGATGCGCGGCGCACTCCGCATCGAGCGGCTGTGCGCAGAAGAACATCTCCTTCAGCACGTGGATCGGCAGGTTGTCGTAGAAGCGCAGCAGGCCGCTCGTCGAATACGGCAGGCCGATGTTCGCGGGCGTCATCGCGAAGCGCGCGTCGCGCGCCGCGACGACCAGGTCGCAGCTCATCACGAGATCGACCGCCCCGCCCCACGCCGATCCCGCCACCGCCGCGATCACCGCGCCCGGATAGGTCCGCACGCGCCGCAGCGCCCGTTCGAGCGGCTTGTCGTATGCGAGCGGATCGCGGTCGTCGGCCAGTTCGCGCAGGTCGTGCCCCGCGCTCCACACGTCGCCGCTGCCGTCGTTCGACAGGATCACGACGGGCGGTGGACCCAGCTCGGCAAGCGCATCGAGGCGCGCGACGAGCGCATCGAGCAACGGCGCGTCGAGCGCATGCCGCCGCGCCGGATTCGCGAACCGCACGCGCGCGATCCGCTCGCCGATCATGTCGACCGTCACGCGCGATGCGCTTTCGTGTTTCGTCGTATCGGTCATTGCACGGCCTCCGCCATCGCTTCCGCCTGGAAGATCACACGCCCGGCCAACAGTGCGTCGATCGCGTCGTCGCCGTAGCCCGCTTCGCGCAGCACGTCGACCGTATGCTCGCCGAGCAGCGGCGGCGCATGGCGCGTGCGCGGCGCGGGCACTTCGTCGCCCATCCCGCCGAGCGGCGTGACGACCTGATGCAGTGTCCCGAGCGTCGGATGCGCGACCGGTTCGACCAGCCCGCAGTATGCGAGCTGCGGATCGTCGAACACTTCGTCGAGCGTATTGATCGGCCCGGCCGGCAGCCCAGCCTCGACGAAACGCTGCGTCCATTCGCGCTTGCCGCGCGTGCGCAGCCGGCTTTCGAGCAGTGCCTTCAGCGCGTCGCGGTGCTCGACGCGCGCATCGTTGGTCGCGAAGCGCGGATCGTTCGGCAGCTCGGACAGATCCAGCAACCGGCACAGCCGCAGCCACATGTCGGTCGTGATCGGCGCGAGGTTGAGCGGCCCGTCGGCCGTCTCGAACACGCCGTACGGCGCGATCACCGCATGCGCGTTGCCGGTACGGCGCGGCACGTCGCCAAGGCTCAGGTAGCGTTGCCCGTGCACGCTCAGCAGCGCGACGAGGCTTTCGAGCAGCGACGTACCGACATGCTGCCCGCGCCCCGTGCGCTCGCGCTCGAACAGCGCGGCCGTCACGCCGGTCGCGACCCACATCCCCGAGCTGAGATCGCCGATCGCGGTGCCGGTGCGGGTCGGCTCGCCGTCCGGGAAGCCGGTGAGGCTCATCAGCCCCGCATAGCCCTGCGCGATCTGGTCGAAGCCCGGCCAGTCGCGCAACGGGCCGCGCGGGCCGAACGCGGTGACGCTGCCCATCACGAGCCGCGGATCTCGCGCGCTCAGTGCGGCGTAGCCGAGCCCCATCGCGTCCATCGTGCCGGCCTTGAAATTCTCGATCACGACGTCGGCCTGCGCGATCAGCCGCCGCACGACGTCGAGGCCGGCCGGCTGCCGGAAATCCACGCAGACGCCGCGCTTGTTGCGGTTGCAGGACAGGTAGTACGTGCTCACGCCGCGATCGAACGGCCCCCACGCGCGGCTCATGTCGCCGTTCGGCCCCGACTCGACCTTGATCACGTCGGCGCCGAGATCGGCGAGCACCATCGAGCAGAACGGCCCCGACAGCGCGCGACTCAGATCGACGACCCTGATTCCTTGTAATGCCTGCATTCCGGACTCCTGATATTGATGACTGGATGTTGCGTGCTTCCGTGCGATCGCGGCGCGCCGCTCATTCGGGCAGCGTCTGGTGGCGCGTTTCGACCGCGAACGGCAGGATCAGGATGCCGAGCACGAAGGCGGCCGCGGTCCACGCGACCGGTACGCCGAGCGAACCGTAGCCGTGAATCGCGGCGCCGAGCAGGAAGTTCACGCCCGCGCCGATGAAGCGGCCAACCGACGCGTTGAACGCGAACGCGGTCGCCCGCACGCGCGTCGGATACTGCTCGGGCAGCCACAGCGAGAAGATCGCGAAGTTGCCGCCGAAGAAACCGAGAAACGCGAGCGACACCATGAACGCCGTGAGCCCGTTCGGCTGGTAGAACGCCCAGCCGAACGCGAACACGATCGCACCGGCCATGCCCGTGAAATACACGCCGAGCGCCGCGCGGCGGCCGAGCCGCTCCGACAGCCACGGCGCGACCAGGCAGCCGGCGATCGTCGCGCACGACAGGATCGCCGCGCCGACCGATGCAAGCCGCATTGCGCCGATGTGATCGATGCCCGCGCGCGCCGCCAGCGTGCTGACCGCGCTCGCCTCGTAGACCGAGCCGGCCCACAGCCCGACGATCGCGACGCCGACGAGGCTCGCGCTCGTCAGCGTGCGGCGCAGCAACGCCGGCGCGAAGATCTCGCGCAGCGGATGCGCCCGCCGCGCGTCGGCCACGTCGCCGTCGCGCGCGTCGTGCCGGCGCCACTGCCCCGGCTCCTTCACGCGCATCACGGTGAACACCGCGAGCAGCGCGGGAGCCAGCCCGCACAGGAACATCGCGCGCCAACCGTAGGTCGCACCGATCGTGTAGTTCAGGCAGGCCGCGATGAAGAAGCCGAAGTAGTAGCCCGTCTGCAGGTAGCCGGCGCCCATCTTGCGGCGGTCCTCCGGCCAGCTCTCGGCGACGTAGGTGCCCGCGAGCGCCCATTCGCCGCCGACGCCAATCCCGGCAATCAGCCGGCAAGCGGCCAGCGCCCACACGTCGTGCACGAACGCGGCCGCGCCGGTGAACACCGAATAGATCAGGATGCTCGCGGCGAGCGTGCGCACGCGGCCGAAGCGGTCGGCGAGCGGCCCCCAGACGAACGACAGCCCCCAGCCGATCAGGAACAGCGCGAACAGGATCGAGCCGTACATCCCGAGATTCGCGGGCGTCGCCGCGATGCCGGATGCCGGCAGCAGTTCGGTCAGTGCGGGAATCAGCACGAGCGCGTAGATCACCGAATCCACGCCGTCGAGCACCCAGCCCGCGTACACGGCCCAGAAGCCCTTGACCTGCTCGCGCGTGAGCGGCGTGCGCCGCGGCTTCGCGCCGGCCGCCGGCGCGTCGATCGCCTTGAACATCTTCGTCTCCTTGCCGGCGGGGCCGGCGCTGTTGCCGCGTCCGGTCCGGGATGGCCGGCAGGCTGGCTCTTTTGTGAGACGAGTATAGAAATACCTTCGATCGCCGAAAAATATGATATTCATCTTGATCGATCGGATTGGCTTATGGCTTGAATCGGGAGACGGCGGCGATGGACTTGAGACAGTTGCGCTATTTCGTGAAGGTCGTCGAATGCGGCAACGTCACGCATGCGAGCGAGGCGCTGCATGTCGCGCAGCCCGCGGTGAGCCAGCAGATGCGCAATCTCGAACAGGATCTCGGGATGCAGTTGCTCGAACGGAGCGTGCGCGGCGTCGCGCCGACCGCCGCCGGCCGAACGCTGTACCAGCATGCGCTCGAACTGCTGCGCCAGGCCGACGGCACGCGCGAGCTGCTGCGCCGCGACGCCGATACGCCGCAGGGCCGCGTGACGGTCGGCATGCCGTCGAGCACCGCGCGCGTGCTGGCCATTCCGCTCGCACGCGCGGTGCGCGACCGCTATCCGGGCATCATGCTGGAGCTGATCGAGGCGCCGAGCGCCGATCTCGACACGCTGCTCGAGCGTGCGCGGCTCGATCTCGCGATCGTCGTCGACGCGGTCAACACGCGCGGCATCGCGATCCACCGGCTGCTGACGGAAACGCTGTACCTGATCACGTGGCCCGGGTTTCCGGTGCCGGACGATCCCGTGCCGCTCGATACGATCGCGCGGATGCCGCTCGTGCTGCCGAGCGCACCGAACACGATCCGCAACCGCGTCGACTGGGCGATGCGCGAGGCCGGGCTGTCGTACGAGATCAGCTTCGAGGCGAGCTCGACCGGGCTGCTGTTCGCGGCCGTGATGGCGCAACTCGGCGTGACGATCCTGCCGTGGACGGCCGCGCACGTCGAAATCGAGGAACGCAAGCTCAAGCTGTCGACGGTCGCGCACCGGCTGTTCGCGCGCGACCTGTCGCTGTGCTGGCACGATACGGCGCTCGTCAGCAACGCGGTGCAGAAGGTGAAGGCCGAGATCGTGCGGCTGTTCGACATGCTCGGGCGGCGGACGGAGTGGGCGGCCGGCGATGTCGGCCGCGCGTGACCGGCGCGGCGCGGGCGCGTGCCGCGCATGGTTCGCTCGCATGGCGCGTGCTCGATTTCTTCGTCGCGGTGATGATGCTCGGCTTCGCGGTACGTTTCGCGATCGATGCGCTTCAGGCGTCAGCGGCCCGATAGCTTGCGAAACGCGTTGTGCGCGTCGGCATGCAGTTCGAAGCCGATGCCGGGTGCTTGCGCTACGCGTGCGTAGCCGGCGTCGACGGTTTCGCCATCGGCCAGTCCGCTGAACGGATGGAACGCGAACGGATTGACTTCCGCGCCGCCGAGCCCGAGCGCCGCAACGACGTGCAGCGAAAACAGGTGGCCGCCGTGCGGCCAGAACGCGTCGCGCCGCCAGCCGCGCGACACGAAGTGGTCGACGATCTGCAGATAGCCCGGCAGCCCGTAGCAATGCACCGGATCGAACACGAGCACGTCGCGGTTGTTGCGCAGGCCGCCGTAGCGGTCGAGCAGCTTCGCTTCCGCGAGCGAGAACAGCGCTTCGCCGGCCGCGATCGGCGGTGAGTATCGCGCGGCAAGCTCCGCCTGGAGCGGTAGGTCGAGCGGGTCACAGATGTCCTCGAACCACCAGAGGTCGAACGGCGCGAGCATCGTCGCGGCGGCTTGCACGGTCGTCGCGTCGTATGTGTTCATCGCATCGACCGCGAGATGCGAGCTGTCGACGAGCTGGGCAGCGGCGGCTTCGATGCGTCGTCGGTCCTGATCGAGATCCGCGCCGCCGATCTTGATCTTCGCGTGCGTGTAGCCGAGATCGGCAATGCGGCGCATCTCGTCCGACAGGCGCGCGAGATCGTCATGCGGATAGCGGTAGCCGCCGCCCGCGTACACGCGCACGCGTGGCGCTGCCGTGCGTGCGAGCCGGTCGGCGAGAAAGCGATGAAGCGGCAGGTTGGCGATTTTCGCGGCGGCGTCCCAGATCGCCATGTCGAGCGTGCCGACCGCGACGCATCGTTCGCCGTGTCCGCCGGGTTTTTCGCCAGCCATCATCGCGCGCCATGCGCTAAACGGGTCGAGGTTGGTGCCGGCTTCGTCGGCGAGCGTGTCGGCCGCGGCCAGCAGGCGCGGCGCGAACCGTTCGCGAATCAGGCCGCCCTGCGCGAAACGGCCGACCGATGCGTAGCCGTAGCCCGTCACGGGCCGGCCGTCGCGCACGACATCGGTGACGACCGTGACGACACTCGTCGTCAGGCCGCCGGAGGGAATGGCCGGGTCGGCGTAGCGGGAGACGGGGATCGCTTGCTCGCGGACGGCGGTGATGCGCATGGTCGGGTTCCGGTGGACGTCCGGCGCATGCGGATGGTTCTCACGCGCTGTCGCTGGAACGGTGGGCGGACTGCTGCATCATAGGCGCTGGCGCGGCCGGTTGCAGGCGTTCGTTACCGGTGTCGGCGATCGCGCCGCCGCGGCTGTACGGTCGCCGAGAAGTCGGCCTGGGTCACGGCGAAGATGCCGCGGACCGATATCGCGAACACGGCAGCCGTTCAACCGGTCAGAATCGTCCCGTTGCCATTTCGGTGTGGTTGCGTGTCGAATCACGTGTTCTGCGGGCGTCGTCTTGTTTTAAATGTGTATGGGCCCTTGCAACATGCAAGGGCCGCGATGACAGAGGCCGCGAACCGGGAAGGTATCCGGACGACGACGATATGCGTGGTCGAATCTACAAGCCCGCTCAGGCGAAGACGAAGTACTTGCGCACCGTCTCCACCACTTCCCAGGTTCCTTTCATGCCGGGTTCGATCACGAACACATCGCCGGCTTTCAGGTGCACCGACTCCTCGCCTTCTGGCGTGATGATGCAGTAGCCATCGAGGAAATGGCAGAACTCCCATTTCTCGTAGTTCACCTCGAACTTGCCCGGGGTGCAGATCCAGGTGCCCATGATCTTGCTGCCGTCCTTGGAGACGTAAGCGTTGAGGTTCACAGTGTGCGGATCGCCGCCGATGCGCTTCCACTTGGTCGCGTCAAGGACCGGAGTCGGGCAGGTTTCGCGCAAAACGGTGATGAAATCGGACATGTCAGCTCCAAACGATCGGGTAAGTGATCCGTCACGTTAGTTCGGAAGCGTTTCCGGGGCTTGCGTGCTTCCGACACCGACTCGTCTATTTTCGACACCGACTCGCCTGCAAGCGCGCTGCCTGTTCGCTGCCCCTGGCTTGGGCGGAATGGCCCCGGCTATTTGCGGATTCAACCAATCGAGCAAATTGCGTCGACGAGCCGTTTTTGGCCGATCTTTGACGACCATTCTCGGCGATGCCACCGCCCCACGCTCCATCCATGCCAGTTTCGCTGCCACCGCCCAAAACCACCCGCTTGCCATCCCCACGCCAAACCCTGTACAATCCGCCGTTCTGCGGGCGTCGTATAATGGCCATTACCTCAGCTTCCCAAGCTGATGACGTGGGTTCGATTCCCATCGCCCGCTCCACTTTCCGGCTGCATCGCAGCCTGCGCAAAAGCCGCCTCGTCGAAGGCGGCTTTTTTGTACCATGTGCCGGTTCCCCCGGCGCACTGCTTCGCGCAACGGGCCTTCGCCCGCAACAAAGCCTTTCTCTGTCACCGATGATGCACGACGATCCGAACGAAGCCGGCCTGCCGCCGCACGACGACGCCATTCCCGACGAAGCCGCCGACGGCGCCGACGAAGTCAACCCGCTGCACCACCGCCGCATCCGCAGCTTCGTCACGCGCGCCGGCCGCGTGTCGACCGGCCAGCGCCGCGCGCTCGACGAGCTCGGCCCGCGCTTCGTCGTCCCGTATGTGCCGGAAATGCCCGACTGGAATGCAGTGTTCGGCCGCAGCGCGCCGCGCATCCTCGAGATCGGCTTCGGAATGGGTGCATCAACCGCGGAAATCGCCGCGAACCGCCCTGGCGACGACTTCCTCGGCGTCGAGGTGCACGAGCCGGGCGTCGGCGCGCTGCTGAAGCTGATCGGCGAGCAGAACCTGTCGAACATCCGCATCATCCAGCACGACGCGGTCGAAGTGCTCGAGCACATGCTCGCGCCGGAAAGCCTCGACGGCGTGCATATCTTCTTCCCCGATCCGTGGCACAAGGCGCGCCACCACAAGCGCCGGCTGATCCAGCCGCCGCTCGTCGCGCATCTCGCATCGCGCCTGAAGCCCGGTGCGTACATTCACTGCGCGACCGACTGGCAGAACTACGCGGAACAGATGCTGGAAGTGCTCGGCGCGGAACCGACGCTCGAAAACACGGCCGCCGACTATGCGCCGCGGCCCGACTATCGCCCGGTGACGAAGTTCGAACGGCGCGGGCTGCGGCTCGGCCACGGCGTGTGGGACCTGGTGTTCCGCAAGCGCGCAGGCTGAGCCATTCCGCCGAGGCGGCGCACGTCGCTCTGCCCCGGACGACAAAACGGCCCGACCGGCATCTGCCGATCGGGCCGTTTTTTATCGGAAGCGCGCCCGCCTCCGTATCTGCATCACGCCCAGTTCAACCAGCCGCTGTACCCGACCAGCAGCACGAACAGCCCGAACGCGATCCGGTACCACGCGAACACCGTGAAATCGTGCGTCGCGACGTAACGCAGCAGCCAGCGCACGCACACGAACGCGCTGACGAACGCAGCGACGAGCCCGAGTGCGAACAGGCCGAGCGAATCGACGGTGAACGCCTGCCAGTCCTTCACGGTTTCGTAAAGCGTCGCGCCGAAGATGATCGGAATCGCGAGGAAGAACGAGAATTCGGTGGCGACACGCCGGTCGAGGCCGAACAGCATCCCGCCGATGATCGTCGAGCCCGACCGCGACATGCCGGGAATCAACGCGAAGCACTGCGCGATGCCGACCTTCAGCGCATCGAGCGGCGTCAGTGCATCGACCGACATCACGCGCGGCGGCTCGCCGCGCTCGCGCTGCCGCGCCTCGGCCCACAGGATGATCGCGCCGCCCACGACGAGCGCGAACGCGACGGGCACCGGCGAGAACAGCACGGCCTTGATCTTCTTCTCGAACAGCAGGCCGAGCGCGATCGCGGGAATCGTCGCGATCACGACGTTCAGCGTGAAGCGCCGCGCGTCGGGCCGGCTCGGCAGCCCGGAGACGATGGACGCGATCCGTTGCCGGTACTCCCAGCAGACCGCGAGGATCGCGCCGAACTGGATCACGACGTCGAAGGTTTTCGCGTGCGAATCGTTGAAATTCAGGAAGCTGCCCGCGACGATCAGGTGACCGGTGCTCGACACCGGCAGGAATTCCGTCAGCCCCTCGACGACGCCGAGGATCAATGCCTTGCAGATCAGGATCCAGTCCATCCGTGGCCCAACTCCGAAATGGTCGAAAGGAAGGGCCAGGTTGCCGCGCGGCCCGCTCGGCCGCGCGGTTCGACGTCATTTTTCGACGATCGCCACGCGTATGCCGTTTGTAAGAATCGTAATTGTACCGGGTTCGTAGTTCACCCCGGCAAATTGCAATTGTTCGGGCTTGAACGTGTAGATCGGATAGTTGGTCAGCACCTGCGTCGCGAGCAGGCCGGCGGCCGCGCCGACCTGTTGCGCATACATCTGCGCGTCGCCGTCGAGCACGAGGCTGTCGACGGACGGCGCCTTCAGCACGACCGAGCGGCTCGGCGCGTCGTACGCGAGCTGGCCCGACACGGTGAACTTGCCGCTGACGGGCGCGCGCAGGAACGGGCTCGCGAAATTCGCGTCGAGTTGCACGGCGACGCGGTTCTGGTCGGGCAGCAGGTTGACGGCCGGGTTCGCGAGCGACACGTCGACGACCTGCGCGACCGTCTTCTGGTACGGGAACTTGCGCGCGACGGCTTTCTGCACGTCGCCGCGCGAGAACGTGTAGTGATCGGGGATGAACGGGAATGTCGACGCGCACGCGGCGAGCGACAGCGTCACGCCGATGGCGCCGACGGTTGCGGCGAGAAAACGGCGCCGGCCGGGCGCGCGAGGTGCGGTCATGCTTGAACAATCTCCTGTATCCGGCGCAGCGGCGATCGGGCTGTCGGTACTGCGCCCATGCCGGACAATCGACCGGAGTTAGTGCTTCAACCCGCGCCGCGGGTTCCATGCGTCGTATTCGGGTCGAGCGCGGCCGGCAATCCGCTACCGCCCCATGCCGCCACGCGGCGCCGGCTGCGTCGCGGCCTCGAGGCGCGTAAGCCACGCGAGTGCGTCGCTGCGCGATGCGCCGCACATGTCGGCGGACGGCTGCAGCCCCGAACAGCACGCGGGACGCTCGGGCCGGCCAAAGATCCGGCAGCGCAGGTCGTCGCCGAGCTGCACGCAGCGCACGCCGGCCGGCTTGCCGTCGGGCATGCCCGGAATGGGGCTGGAAATCGACGGCGCGATGCAGCACGCGCCGCAGCCCTCGCGGCACGCGTGCGGCGGCGGGACATCGGCGGGTGCCGGGCGGACAGGCATTTCGACGGACACTCGGCTCTCTCGAACGAACAACAAAAAAAGCGGTGCGGCAACCGGACGCGGCGTCCGGCAGCCCACCCCGCATTGTGCCATCGCCGGCTGCGACGTTATTACGCAATGCAGCCGAATCGCGCGTTTATATACTCGAAAGCATCTAAAAAGCGCGAGACCATCATGAGCTCCGGTTCTGCCGACATAATGTTCCGTCCCGATTTGCTCACGAAATACGGCGCGAACGGGCCGCGCTATACGTCGTACCCCACCGCGCTGCAGTTCCGCGACGATTTCGACCCGGCCGACTACGTGCGCGCGGCCGGCGACCCCGGCGCGTCGTCGAGCGAGCTGTCGCTGTATTTCCACATCCCGTTCTGCAACACCGCGTGCTTCTACTGCGGCTGCAACAAGATCGCGACCAACAACCGCCGCCGCGCGCGCCCGTATCTCGACCAGCTCAAGCGCGAGATGGCGCTGCAGGCCGCGCTGTTCGATCCGGCCCGCCCGGTCACGCAACTGCACTGGGGCGGCGGCACGCCGACCTTTCTTTCCGACGACGAAACGGCCGAGCTGATGGCGGCCACCCGCGAGCACTTCGCACTCGCGCCGGACGCCGACGCCGAGTTCTCGGTCGAGATCGACCCGCGCACGGTCACGCCCGCGACGCTCGTGCACCTGCGCACGATCGGCTTCAACCGGCTGAGCCTCGGCGTGCAGGATTTCGATCCGGTCGTGCAGCAGGCGATCAACCGCATCCAGCCGCTCGCGATGACGGCCGACCTGCTCGCCGCCGCGCGCGCGACGGGCTTCCATTCGGTCAGCGTCGACCTGATCTACGGGCTGCCGCACCAGACGGTCGCCGTGTTCGCGCGCACGCTCGAGACGATCATCGAACTCGCGCCCGACCGGCTGTCGGTGTTCGGCTACGCGCACATGCCGCACCTGTTCAAGATGCAGCGGCAGATCGACGATGCGACGCTGCCGCCGCCCGAAACGCGCATCGCGCTGCTCGGCCTCGCGATCGACATGCTGACGTCGGCCGGCTACGTGTACATCGGGATGGACCACTTCGCGCGGCCGTCCGACGAGCTCGTGCGAGCACAACGGAACGGCACGCTGCAGCGCAATTTCCAGGGCTACAGCACGCGCGCGGATACCGACCTCGTCGGTTTCGGCGTGTCGTCGATCGGCAAGGTCGGCGACGTGTACGCGCAGAACGCGAAGGATCTGCCCGCGTACGGCGCCGCGCTCGACGCGGGCCGGCTGCCGATCGTGCGCGGCGTGCGGCTCACGCCCGACGACCGGCTGCGCCGCGACGTGATCACGCAACTGATGTGCAACCTCGAACTGCCGTTCTCGCATGTCGAGGCCGCGCACGGCATCCGCTTCGCCGATCATTTCGCGCGCGAGCTCGACGCGCTGCGCCCGTTCGAACGTGACGGGCTGCTGACGATCGCGCGCGAGCGCCTGACGATCCATCCGGCCGGCCGGATGGTCGTGCGCAACATCGCGATGGCGTTCGACGCGTATCTCGGCCAGACGTCTCGACAGCGCTACTCGCGCACGGTCTAGCGCCGGCGCCAAACCGGCGGCCGCACGCGGGCGTGCCGCCGGTTTGCTACAGTGTGAGGCTTCCGCTCCGCCAGAACCCGCACGATGCGCACCACCAAAGCGACCCACGCGGTCGAACGCCTGAAGACCCGCTCCGGCAACCCGCAATTCGCGGCCGTCGCGATGGCGGGCGGCCTGTTCTATCTCGTCGACCGCTCCGGCGGCACCGCCGAGAAGCGCTGCGAGCCGCTGCCGCTCGACGAGTTCGTCAAGTTCGTCGACGAATTCGGCCCCCAAAAGCCGCGCAAGGCGAGCAAGCTCGACCTCGCTTTCGAGGCGCAGATCAAGAAGAGCAAAGGGTAAAGGTCTGTTGCAGGCTGCCTGAAGGCTTGACCGCCGCCCTGTTTGGTACAATCGCGTAGTTTATCTACCCCCGCTGATGGCCGACCAGGCTGCGTGACCACACCATGAATATCGAAAACGCGCGTTTCAACATGATCGAACAGCAGATCCGGCCGTGGGACGTGCTGGATCTGGACGTCCTGGGCCTGCTGTCGATCGTCAAGCGTGAAAACTACGTTCAGCCCGAATACCGCGATCTCGCGTTCGCCGATCTCGAACTGCCGCTGCCCGGCGGCCGCAGCAAGATGCTGTTCCCGCGCGTCGAAGCGCGCGTGCTGCAGGAGCTGACGGTCAAGAAGCACGAAAACGTGCTGCTGATCGGCGCGGGCTCGGGCTACCTGGCCGCGCTGTTCGCGCATCGCGCGCAGCACGTGACGGCTGTCGAGATCGATCCGGCGATCGCGAAGTTCGCGGAAGACAACCTTCGCAACGATGGCGTGACCAACGCGGAAGTCGTGCTCGGCGACGGTTCGCGCGGCTGGGCCGGCAAGGCGCCGTACGACGTGATCTGCGTCGCGGGCGGCCTGCCCGTCGTGCCGCAGGAAATGCTCGAACAGCTGAAGGTCGGCGGCCGCCTGTCGGCGTTCGTCGGCGGCCGTCCGGTGATGAAGGCGCAGATCATCACGCGCATCGACGACAAGCAGTACCGCGTCGCCGACGTGTTCGAAACCTACATCGACCACCTCGTCAACGCGATCGAGCCGTCGCGCTTCAAGTTCTGAGCGGCGGAGCCTCCATGCAGATCCTGACGCCCGCAATGCTCGCGGAATGGCTCGGCGATACGGCGCGCCCCGCGCCGGTCGTGCTCGACGTGCGCGAGCCGTGGGAAATCGCGACCGCGCAGATCGCCGGCAGCGTATCGATCCCGATGCAGCAGATTCCCGCGCGCAGCGAAGAGCTCGACGACGAAGCGGAAATCGTCTGCGTGTGCCATCACGGGATGCGCAGTGCGCAGGTCGCGATGTTCCTCGAATCGCGCGGCTTCACGAAGCTGTACAACCTGCAAGGCGGGATCGACGCGTGGTCGCGCGACGTCGATCCGTCCGTGCCGCGTTACTGATCTCTCCGGCGGCGCATCGCGCGCCGCCATACGGTGACCGGCGCCGCGCCGGCCACACGATCCGCCGAACGGGCGCGCACTGCGCGCCCGTTTCGCTTTCCCGCCCTACTCCGTTTCCTTCAGCGCATCGGCAACGATCGCGAACAGCCCGGCAATCTGCGCGTCGTCGATGACGAGCGGCGGCGAGAACGCGGGGATGTCGCCCGTATCGTCCGTATAGCGCTCCATCGCGCCGTTCCGGCAGCGCGTGCAGGCACCGGAACGGTGAAGCGCGCCCGTGCACCATTTGCGCCCGCGAATCTGCACCGCAACGGACCATTGATGCCGCACGAAGCGTCACGCGCACCGCGCGTTCGCCCACACCGGCACGTCCGGCGTGCATGCATGCGGACTGGCACATGCCTTGCGTTATCCGATGGCAGGCGCCGCCACGGCGCACGCATATCCAACACGTCAAGGGGAACCCGATGAAACGTCGCAGTCTGTTGAAGTTCGGTTCGATGGCCGGCGCGCTCGCGCTGGCGGGCAAGAGCCCGTTCGCGCATGCGGCCGATGCGGGCACCGGCCCGATCAAGGTCGGCATCCTGCACTCGCTGTCGGGCACGATGGCGATCTCGGAGACGTCGCTGAAGGACACCGCGCTGATGACGATCGCCGACATCAACAAGAGCGGCGGCGTGATGGGTCGCAAGCTCGAGCCCGTGGTGGTCGATCCCGCGTCGAACTGGCCGCTGTTCGCCGAGAAGGCGCGCCAGTTGCTCACGCAGGACAAGGTCGCGTGCGTGTTCGGCTGCTGGACCTCGGTGTCGCGCAAGTCCGTGCTGCCGGTGTTCGAGGAACTGAACGGGCTGCTCTACTACCCGGTGCAGTACGAAGGCGAGGAAATGTCGCGCAACGTGTTCTACACGGGCGCCGCGCCGAACCAGCAGGCGATTCCGGCCGTCGAGTACCTGATGAGCGCGGAAGGCGGCGGCGCGAAGCGCTTCTTCCTGCTCGGCACCGACTACGTGTATCCGCGCACGACCAACAAGATCCTGCGCGCGTTCCTGAAATCGAAGGGCGTGAAGGACGCCGATATTCAGGAGGTCTACACGCCGTTCGGCCACAGCGATTACCAGACCATCGTCGCGAACATCAAGACCTTCTCGCAGGGCGGCAAGACGACCGTGATCTCGACGATCAACGGCGACTCGAACGTGCCGTTCTACAAGGAGCTCGGCAACCAGGGCATCAAGGCAACCGACGTGCCGGTCGTCGCGTTCTCGGTCGGCGAGGAGGAACTTCGCGGGATCGACACGAAGCCGCTCGTCGGCCATCTCGCCGCGTGGAACTACTTCATGTCGGTGAAGAACCCGACCAACACGAAGTTCAAGGACCAGTTCGCCGCATGGGTGAAGGCGAACAACCTGCCGGGCGGCGCGAAGCGCGTGACCAACGACCCGATGGAAGCGACCTACGTGGGCATCCACATGTGGAAGCAGGCCGTCGAGAAGGCGAAGAGCACCGACGTCGACAAGGTGCGCGTCGCGATGATCGGCCAGACCGTCGCCGCGCCGTCGGGCTTCACGCTCGCGATGGATGGCAACCATCACCTGCACAAGCCGGTGATGATCGGCGAGATCCGCGGCGACGGGCAGTTCAACGTCGTGTGGAAGACGAAGACCGCGGTGCGCGCGCAGCCGTGGAGCCCGTTCATCGCAGGCAACCAGGGCAAGCCGGATATCGTCTCGTCGATCCCGGCGTTCCTGCGCCGGCAGCGCGCGGCGCTGGCCTGACGCGGTGCGGCGCGTCGCGCACCGGCGTGACGTGCCGCTCGCATGCCGGTGCGGATGCGCCGGCCGCGCTTGCGGTGACGAACCGCACGCGCCGGCGCATCGCCGCATGAATCCGCTTCCCCACGCCCGACAGGATTTCCCGATGCCTATCCGCTTTCGCCGAGCCGCCGTCGCGATCATTGCATGCGCCGCCCTCGCGGGTGCACTGCCGCGCGCCGCGTTCGCGCTGACGGCCGCCGATACCGCCGCGCTCGCCGGCGACGACTTCGACGCGAAGACGGCCGCGATCGACCGGCTCGCCGCCGATGCCGATCCGCGCGCCGTTGCCGTGCTCAACGCGCTGTCGACCGGCGACGCGCTCGCGACCGGCGACGGCCGCCTGCTGATCCAGGCCGGCGACACCGCACACGATGCGCTCACGCAGGCCGCGACGCCGGCCGGCGACGCGCAGCCCGTGATGCTGAACAACCTGCTGCGCACGAAGATCGCGGGCGCACTGTCGGGCCTCGCGCTCGCATCGCCCGACGTCGCCGCGCGACGCGACGCGATCGATGCGCTGCTGAAGTCGCCCGACCCGGCACTCAAGCCGATGATCGACCGCGCGCGCGCAAAGGAAACCGATCCCGCGCTGAAGCGCCGCCTCGATGCACTGTGGGCGATCGCCGCGCTGCACGATGCCGATCCGGCGAAACGCCTCGAAGCCGTGCAGGTGGTGGCCGCTCGCCACGACCTCGACATGATCGAACAACTGCGCCCGCTCGTCGCGAAGAACGCCGACGGCAGCTACGCGGAGCCCGACGCGCGCGTGCGCGATGCCGCACAGCAGGGGCTCGACGCATTGCACTCGCTGCAGCGCCGCGGCGAGATCGTCGGCACGCTGTTCGCGGGCCTGTCGCTCGGCAGCGTGCTGCTGCTCGCCGCGCTCGGCCTCGCGATCACGTACGGGCTGATCGGCGTGATCAACATGGCGCACGGCGAATTCCTGATGATCGGTGCGTACGCAACCTATGTCGTGCAGACACTGATCCAGCGCTATGCCCCGGCCGCGTTCGACTGGTATCCGCTCGTCGCGGTGCCCGCGTCGTTCGCGACGGCCGCGCTCGTCGGCATCGTGCTCGAACGGCTCGTGCTGCGACACTTGTACGGCCGCCCGCTCGAAACATTGCTCGCGACCTTCGGCGTGAGCCTGATCCTGATCCAGGCGACGCGCATGCTGTTCGGCGCGCAGAACGTGCAGGTCGTGAACCCGTCGTGGATGAGCGGCGGCGTGACCGTGATGCAGAACCTGATCCTGCCGTACAACCGGCTCGCGATCCTCGCGTTCGCGCTCGCGGTGGTATTCGTCGCGTGGGCCGTGCTGACGAAGACGCGGCTCGGCCTGTTCGTGCGCGCGGTCACGCAGAACCGCCGGATGGCCGCGTGCGTCGGCGTGAAGACCGCGCGCGTCGACGCGTATGCGTTCGCGTTCGGCGCGGGCATCGCCGGACTCGGCGGCTGCGCGCTGTCGCAGATCGGCAACGTGGGCCCCGATCTCGGCCAGAACTACATCATCGATTCGTTCATGGCGGTCGTGCTCGGCGGCGTCGGGCAGATCGCCGGCACCGTGCTCGGCGGCTTCGGGCTCGGCCTCGCGAGCAAGGCGATCGAGCCGTTCTGGGGCGCCGTGCTCGCGAAGATCGCGGTGCTCGTGATGATCGTGCTGTTCATCCAGAAACGTCCTCAGGGCATGTTCGCCCCGAAGGGCCGCAGCGCGGAGGCGTGACGTGACTTTCATTACCGATTCGATGTCGAAGCCGGTCGCCGACGCACCGAAGCCCGCTGCCGCCGCACGCGCGGCAGACGGCTTTGCGCTCGGCCTGCCGCCGCGCCCTGCGCTGCTGTCGCGCCGCGCATGGCTCGCGCTCGTCGCGCTGTGCATCGCGATCGGCATCGGCGTGCCGCTCGCCGCGCTCGTCGCGCCCGAAGCGAGCGCATTCCATCTGTCCGCCTACGCGATGACGCTCGCCGGCAAGCTGATGTGCTACGCGATCGCCGCGCTCGCGCTCGATCTCGTGTGGGGCTACTGCGGCATCCTGAGCCTCGGCCATGGCCTCTTCTTCGCGCTCGGCGGCTACGCGATCGGCATGTACCTGATGCGCGAGATCGGCCGCGACGGCAAGTACGGCAGCGACCTGCCCGACTTCATGGTGTTCCTCGACTGGCACCAGTTGCCGTGGTACTGGAGCGGCACGCAGCATCTCGCGTGGGCGCTCGCGCTCGTCGTGCTCGTGCCGGCCGTGCTCGCGTGGGTGTTCGGCTTCTTCACGTTCCGCTCGCGCGTGAAAGGCGTGTACCTGTCGATCATCACGCAGGCGCTGACGTTCGCCGCGATGCTGCTGTTCTATCGCAACGAAACCGGCTTCGGCGGCAACAACGGCTTCACCGACTTCAAGCGCATCGCGGGTTTCGCGATCACGTCGCCCGGCACGCGCACGGTGCTGCTGCTGCTGACGTTCGCGACGCTGGTGCTCTCGTTCATCGCCGCGCGCGCGATCGTCACGAGCAAGCTCGGGCGCGTCGTCACCGCGGTGCGCGACGGCGAGACGCGGCTGATGTTCCTCGGCTACAGCCCGCTCGCGTACAAGCTGTTCGTGTGGACCGTGTCGGCCGTGCTGTGCGGCATCGCGGGCGCGCTGTACGTGCCGCAGGTCGGCATCATCAATCCCGGCGAGATGTCGCCCGGCAACTCGATCGAAATGGCGATCTGGGTCGCGGTAGGCGGGCGCGGGACGCTGATCGGGCCGATCGTCGGCGCGTTCGCGGTGAACGGCGCGAAGAGTTTCTTTACCGCGTACTTCGCCGAATACTGGCTGTTCTTCCTCGGCCTGATCTTCGTGCTCGTGCCGCTACTGCTGCCGCGCGGGATCATGGGCCTCGTCGAAACCGTGCTCGCGAAGGGGAAACGTGGATGAACGGAACAGCCCTTTATCAATTCACGCCGCCGCCGGAAGACGAGCTGCTGGCCGTCAGCGGCACCGCTTCGATGGGCCGCGTCGTGCCGCCCGGCATCGACACGTCGCACGGCACGATCCTGTACCTCGAAGATATCGAGGTGAGCTTCGACGGCTTCCGCGCGCTGAAGAAGCTGTCGCTCGCGATCGACGCGGGCGAGCTGCGCTGCGTGATCGGCCCGAACGGCGCCGGCAAGACGACGATGATGGACGTGATCACCGGCAAGACGCGCCCCGACGCCGGCAAGGTGTTTCTCGGCCAGACGCTCGACCTCGCGCGGATGAGCGAGCCCGAGGTCGCGCGCACCGGCATCGGCCGCAAGTTCCAGAAGCCGACCGTGTTCGAACAGCATCCGGTATGGGAAAACCTCGAACTCGCGATGCAGACCGACAAGGGCTGGCTCGCATCGCTGCGCGCACGGCTCGACCGCACGGCACAGGCGAAGATCGAGGAGACGCTCGCGCTGATCGGCCTCGAAAGCCACGCGTACCGCGCGGCCGGCGAGCTGTCGCACGGGCAGAAGCAGCGGCTCGAGATCGGCATGCTGCTGATGCAGCGCCCCGCGCTGCTGCTGCTCGACGAGCCGGCAGCCGGGATGACCGATCACGAGACGATGGAACTCGCCGAGCTGCTGAACACGCTGCGCGGCACCTGCTCGATGATGGTCGTCGAGCACGACATGGAATTCGTCGCCGCGCTCGCGGGCGACACGGGCCGCGTGACGGTGATGGCCGAAGGCGCGGTGCTCGCGCAAGGCACGCTCGACCAGGTCAAGCGCGACGACGCGGTGATCGAGTCTTATCTCGGACGTTGAAACGATGCTGAAGATCGAAGCACTGAACCAGTACTACGGCGGCAGCCATATCCTGCGCAACGTGAACCTCGCCGCCGACGACGGCAAGCTCACCGTGCTGCTCGGCCGCAACGGCGTCGGCAAGAGCACGCTGCTGCGCTGCCTGATGGGCGTGGTCGCCGCGAAGAGCGGCACCGTGTCGTGGCGCGGCACGGCGCTCGGCGCGCTGCCGCCGTATGCGCGCGTCGCGGCCGGGCTCGCGTACGTGCCGCAGGGCCGCGACATCTTTCCGCGGCTGACCGTCGAGGAAAACCTGCTCGTCGGCGCGGCGAGCCGCAAGGCGCCGTCGAAAGTGCCCGACCGCATCTACGACCTGTTCCCCGTGCTGAAGGACATGCGCGCGCGGCGCGGCGGCGACCTGTCGGGCGGCCAGCAGCAGCAACTCGCGATCGGCCGCGCGCTGATGAGCGAGCCGCAGTTGCTGATCCTCGACGAGCCGACCGAGGGCATCCAGCCGTCGATCATCCAGGACATCGGCCGCACGCTGCGCCAGCTCGTCGACGAATCGAACATGACCGTGCTGCTCGTCGAACAGTATTACGATTTCGCGCGCTCGATCGCGGACCGCTACTGGGTGATGAGCCGCGGCGAGATCGTCGCGGGCGGCGACGCGCGCGACATGGAAACGAACGGCGTGCGCGAGCTGATCGCGGTGTGACGCGCGGCACGGCAGCGGGCACGGGCGTGCGGTTCGCGGTGCGGCCACATGCGGCGCTTTCAACGAACGCGGCATCTGGATTATTGTTCCGGTAGCATCCACGTCCTTCGCGCCCGTTTCTCTTGTTTCCCGCTCGCCACCGATGTCCGCCCCCGATTCCCACGCCCCGCTGTCCCGCCCCGCCGTCGCCAAGTCGTGGCGCGGCCGCCTCGAACTCGGCTTCGAGCGGCACGGCGCACGCACGACGCTCGCGCACCGGCTGCACGATGGCCCGCTGCGCGTGCAGCGGCCGCTATACCCGGAAGGCGACGCGATCTGCCATGCGGTGATCGTCCACCCGCCTGGCGGCGTCGCGGGCGGCGACCGGCTCGACATCGACATCGCGCTCGGCGACGGCACGCACGCGGTGCTGACGACGCCCGGCGCGACCAAGTGGTACAAGTCGAACGGCCTCGACGCGACGCAGCGCATCGCCATTACCGTCGGCGAGAACGCGAAGCTCGACTGGCTGCCGCAGAACAATCTGTTCTTCGACGCGGCGCACGCAGCGCTCGATTTCACGGTGACGCTCGGCGCAGGCGCGAGCGCGATCGGCTGGGACGCGACGCAGCTCGGCCGGCAGGCGGCCGGCGAAACCTGGTCGGCGGGCCGCATCGCGTCGACCTCCGCGCTCGTCGGTGCCGACGGCCGGCCGCTGTGGACCGAGCGCGCGCTGCTCGACGCGCGCGATCCGCTGCGCGGCGCGCTACAGAGCCTCGCAGGTTTTCCCGCCTACGGCACGCTGTGGGCCGCCGGCGCCGCGTGCGACGCCTCACTGGCCGAATCGCTCGCCGCGCGGATGCCGTTCGACGATACGCTGCGCGCGGGCGCAACCTGCGTAACGCCCGGCGTCGTGCTCGTGCGCGCGCTGTCGACGTCGATGGAAGCGCTGCAGCGCCACTTCACCGATTGCTGGCTGCAGTTGCGGCCGATCGTGCACGGCGTCGACGCACGGCCGCTGCGCCTCTGGCAAACCTGAGCGCGCCTGCGCCACGCACCGTTTCGGCGCATCCCCGCATCAGGCGCTGCACGTTACCCATGCACCGCGCACCACGAACGCGCATTGCGCTGCGTTCCATGCACATGGCACGCGCCTTGCTGCTTACATAACCGATACACGGCGCGCGCAAAACGGCGCGGTGCTACGATGACCCGCACGTCCGCCCGGTTGCGCGCGTACCGATAAAAATCACGTTTTCCTGAACGTTTGCCTTCATGAAACTGACTCCCCGAGAAAAGGACAAGCTGCTGATCTTCACGGCGGCGCTGCTGGCCGAACGCCGTCGCGCGCGCGGCCTGAAGCTCAACTATCCGGAGGCGGTCGCCTTCATCACCGCCGCGCTGATGGAAGCCGCGCGCGACGGCAAGACGGTTGCCGAGGTGATGCACTACGGCACGACGCTGCTCACGCGCGACGACGTGATGGATGGCGTGCCCGAAATGATTCCCGACATCCAGGTCGAGGCGACCTTCCCCGACGGCACGAAGCTCGTGACCGTTCATCATCCGATTCCGTGAGGCAACGCATGATCCCCGGCGAAATCCTCACCGACGACGGCGAGCACGAACTGAACGCGGGCCGCGAAACGCTGACGCTCGTCGTCGCGAACACCGGCGACCGCCCGGTGCAGGTCGGCTCGCACTACCACTTCTTCGAAGTCAACGACGCACTGTCGTTCGACCGCGCAGCCGCGCGCGGCTTCCGGCTCAACATCGCGGCCGGCACGGCCGTGCGCTTCGAGCCGGGCCAGACGCGCACGGTCGAGCTCGTCGCGCTCGCGGGCGACCGCGCCGTCTACGGTTTTCAGGGCAAGGTGATGGGGCCGCTCTGAGCGACGCCTCACGTCCGTCTCTTCAGGAACAGCACGACATGACACTACGCTTGAGCCGCCGCGCGTACGCGGAAATGTTCGGGCCGACGACGGGCGACCGCGTCCGGCTCGCCGATACCGAATTGCTGATCGAGATCGAACGCGACTTCACGACCTACGGCGAGGAAGTGAAATTCGGCGGCGGGAAAGTGATCCGCGACGGGATGGGCCAGTCGCAGCGCGTGGCCGCCGACGTGCCCGACACGGTCATCACGAACGCGGTGATCCTCGATCACTGGGGCATCGTGAAAGCCGACATCGCGATCAAGCACGGCCGCATCGCCGCGATCGGCAAGGCCGGCAATCCCGACATCCAGCCGGGCGTGACGATCGCGATTGGAGCTGCGACCGAAGTGATCGCTGGCGAAGGGCTGATCGTGACCGCGGGCGGCATCGACACGCACATCCATTTCATCAGCCCGCAGCAGATCGACGAGGCGCTCGCATCGGGCGTCACGACGATGCTCGGCGGCGGCACCGGGCCGGCCACCGGCACCAACGCGACGACCTGCACGCCGGGCCCCTGGCACATGGAGCGGATGCTGCAGGCCGCCGACGGCTGGCCGATCAACCTCGGCTTTCTCGGCAAGGGCAACGCGAGCCTGCCCGAGCCGCTCGTCGAGCAGATCGCGGCCGGCGCGATCGGGCTGAAGCTGCACGAGGACTGGGGCACGACGCCCGCCGCGATCGACAACTGCCTGTCGGTTGCGGACGACACCGACACGCAGGTCGCGATCCACACCGACACGCTGAACGAAGCCGGTTTCGTCGAATCGACGGTCGCCGCGTTCAAGGGCCGCACGATCCACACGTACCACACCGAAGGCGCGGGCGGCGGCCACGCACCCGACATCCTGAAGGTGTGCGGCGAGGCGAACGTGCTGCCGTCGTCGACCAACCCGACGCGCCCGTACACGATCAACACGCTCGACGAGCATCTCGACATGCTGATGGTGTGCCATCACCTCGATCCGTCGATCGCCGAGGATCTTGCGTTCGCCGAATCGCGGATTCGCCGCGAGACGATCGCGGCCGAGGACATCCTGCACGATCTCGGCGCGCTGTCGATGCTGTCGTCCGATTCGCAGGCGATGGGCCGCGTCGGCGAAGTGATCATCCGCACGTGGCAGACCGCGCACAAGATGAAGGTGCAGCGCGGCGCGCTGCCCGGGGACGGTGCGCGCAACGACAATTTCCGCGCGAAGCGCTACGTCGCGAAGTACACGATCAACCCGGCGATCACTCACGGGATCGCGCACGAAGTCGGTTCGATCGAGCCCGGCAAGTGGGCCGACCTCGTGCTGTGGGAGCCCGCGTTCTTCGGGATCAAGCCGTCGATGATCCTGAAGGGCGGGATGATCGCGGTCGCGCAGATGGGCGACCCGAACGCGTCGATCCCGACGCCGCAGCCCGTCCACTATCGCGAGATGTTCGCGACGCGCGGCGGCGCGCTCGCGCGCACGTCGCTGACCTTCGTGTCGCAGATGGCGGCCGATGCGGGCATCGCGGAGCGCTACGGCCTTGCAAAACGGATCGTGCCCGTGCGCAACTGCCGCAACGTGACGAAGGCCGACATGATCCACAACGCATGGCGCCCGTCGATCAGCGTCGATCCCGAAACCTACGACGTGATCGCCGACGGCCAGTTGCTCACCTGCGAGCCGGCAACGGTGCTGCCGATGGCGCAGCGCTATTTCCTGTTCTGATTTCCGGTTTTCGTTTTATGCGCACCCTCGACAAACGCATTGCCCCGAACGTGAAACTCGCCGCGTCGCTCGTTGCGCGCGCACCGACGCTCACGCTCGCGTATGACGCCCGCTGCAAGAGCCGCCTCGCGGCGACGCTCGACACCGGCGAGGACGTCGCAGTGCTGCTGCCGCGCGGCACCGTGCTGCGGGACGGCGACGTGCTCGTCGCCGACGACGGCTCGCTCGTGCGCGTCGCCGCGGCGCCCGAAGCCGTACTGCTCGTGCGCACGGCCGATGCGCTCACGCTGATGCGCGCCGCGTACCACCTCGGCAACCGTCACACGCCGGTCGAGATCGGCGACGGCTACCTGAAGCTCGAAGCCGATCCGGTGCTCGCGGACATGCTGCGCCGGCTCGGCACGCAGGTCGAAGCAGCAAACGCGCCGTTCCAGCCGGAAGCCGGCGCGTACGGCGGCGGCCACAAGCACGGGCACGACGCGACGTTCGCCGAGGACTACGCGCTCGCGCAGCAGGTGTTCGGCGAACACCACGGACATTCGCATTCGCACGATCACGATCACGATCACGATCACGATCACGATCATCAACATGGTCCCGGATGCACGCACGGCCACGGCCATGACCACCACTGAACTCGTCGCGCTGCTGCACCTCGCGTCGCCGGCGCTGCCGATCGGCGCGTACAGCTATTCGCAGGGCCTCGAGGCCGCGCTCGACGCGAACCTGATCCACGACGCCGATTCCGCGCGCGACTGGATCGCGAGCGGCCTGACCGACGTGCTCGCGCACGGCGAGCTGCCGTTCCTCGCGCACCAGCTCGCGCGCTGGCATGCGCACGACGCGCACGCGCTCGCCACGGAGAACGCATGGTTCGTCGCGAGCCGCGAATCGGCGGAACTGCGTCGCGAAACCGAACAGATGGGCTGGTCGCTCGCGCAGCTCTGCGCGTCGCTCGAATGGGGCGATGCCGCGCGCCGCGCGACGCTCGCGTCGATGTCGCCTATCGCGCTGCCGACCGCATTCGCATACGCGGCTGCCGCACATGACGCCGGCGCCGACGCGACGCTCGCCGCATACGCATTCGGCTGGGTCGAGAACCAGACGTCCGCCGCGCTGAAGGCCGTGCCGCTCGGCCAGCTCGCCGGGCAACGCATCATCGTCGCGCTGCGCGGCGCGATCGACGCGGCCGTACGCCGCGCGCTCGCGACGCCGCCCGACGCCGTCAACACGTTCGCGCCGCAGCTCGGCATCCTGTCCGCGCGGCACGAAACCCAGTACTCGCGGTTGTTCCGCTCCTGAACACGACGCTACCCGCCATGAACGCACCTGCTCCCTCCTCCGCCCGCCGCACGAAGAAACTGCCGCCGCTGCGCGTCGGCATCGGCGGCCCCGTCGGCTCCGGCAAGACCACGCTGCTCGAAATGCTGTGCAAGGCGATGCGCGACAAGTACGACCTCGTCGCGATCACCAACGACATCTATACGAAGGAAGACCAGCGGCTGCTGACGGTTGCGGGCGCGCTGCCCGAAGAGCGCATCATGGGCGTCGAGACGGGCGGCTGCCCGCACACGGCGATCCGCGAGGATGCGTCGATCAACCTCGAGGCCGTCGACCGGATGCTGTCGCGCTTTCCCGACGCCGACATCGTGTTCATCGAATCGGGCGGCGACAATCTCGCGGCGACGTTCAGCCCCGAGCTGTCGGACCTGACGATCTACGTGATCGACGTCGCGGGCGGCGAGAAGATTCCGCGCAAGGGCGGCCCCGGCATCACGAAGTCCGACCTGCTCGTGATCAACAAGACCGATCTCGCGCCGCTGGTCGGCGCGAACCTCGACGTGATGGCGTCCGACACGAAGAAGATGCGCGGCGAGCGGCCTTACGTGATGACGAACCTGAAGGCGCTCGACGGCGTCGCGGACGTGATCGCGTTCATCGAGAAGAAGGGCTTGCTGACGGTCTGAGCAGCGCGGCGGCGGCACACGACGCCGCCACGCGTGCCCGGGGCGGCATCGCGCCGCCCTCGCCTATTCGTCGGAAGTGTCCTGCTGCTCACGCTCGCCGCGTTCGGCGGGCGGCAGCAGCGCCGCGAGCACGTCGACCGTGCGCGCGGTCGCGCCGCGGTGACGCGACGCGAAGGCGGCGCCGGCCGCGCCCATCGCGATGCGCCGCGCCTTGTCGGCGAACAGCGCGTCGAGCACGTGCGCGAGATCGAGCGGATCCTCGACCTGCATCGCCGCGCCGGCCGCGACCGCATCGGCGGTCGCCTGCGTGAAGTTGAACACGTGCGGGCCGATCAGCACCGGCACGCCGACCGCGCACGCCTCGATCAGGTTCTGTCCGCCGAGCGGCAGCAGGCTGCCGCCGATGAACGCGACGTCGGCGGCCGCGTAGTACGCGCCGAGTTCACCCATCGAATCGCCGAGCAGCACCGTCACGTCGCCCGGCAGCGGTTCGGCAGCCGGGTGGCCGGCCGCGAGCGCGGCCGTGTCGGCCGCCCACGCCGAGCGTCGCACGCACTTGAGCCCGCCGCGCTCGACGAGCGCCTCGACCTCGGCGAAACGCTGCGGATGACGCGGCACGAGCACCAGCAGCGCGCCGGGCGTGCGCATCGCGGCGAACGCCTGCAGCACCAGCGCCTCCTCGTTCTCGCGCGTGCTGGCGGCGACCCACACGGGCCGCGTGCCGATCGCGTCGCGCCACGCATGGCCGCGCGCCGCGAGTTCCGGCGGCGTCGCCATGTCGAACTTCAGGTTGCCGAGCACGGTCACGTTGCGCGCGCCGAGCGACGTCAGCCGCTCCGCATCGGCCGGGCTCTGCGCGAGCACGCGCGAGAAGCCGCCGAACACGTCGCGCGTCGCCGCGCCGAACTTCGCCGCGCGCCGGAACGAACGCGCCGACATCCGCGCATTGGTCAGCACGAGCGGCACGTCCGCGCGGCGGCACTCGTCGATCAGCGTCGGCCACACCTCGGTTTCCATCACGAGGCCGAGCGTCGGCCGCCATGCGTGCAGGAAGCGCCGCACCAGGCCCGGCATGTCGTACGGCAGGTAGCAGCGCAGCACGCGATCGCCGAAGATCTGTTCGCCGGTCGCGCGGCCGCTCGGCGTCATGTGCGTGAGCAAGATCCGCGCATCGGGGCGCGCGTGCATCAGCGCATCGATCAGCGGCTGCGCGGCGCGCGTTTCGCCGACCGATACCGCATGCACCCAGATCAGCGGCGCACGGTCGTCGCGCGAGCGGCCCGCCACGCGGCCGAAACGTTCGCCGATGTGCTCGCGATAGCCGCGCTCCTTGCGCGAGCGCACATAAAGCCGGATGACCGCAGCGGGTGCGACGAGCCACCACAGCGCGCGATAGATCGCCCTCAGCATGCGGCGGCCCTCGTATTGCATCGAAGCAGGTACGCGCTCAAACCAGCGCCCTGCCCGTCAGGCGCTCGAGAATGCCGAGCGGCGCGCATTCGCGGCGGACCATCGCATCGACCGGCAGGAAGAACGTCTGCTCGAGCATGAACTGGCCGGACATCACAGCGTGCGAAGTCTGATCCGAGAAACATATCCACACGCTGCCCGGCGGGAACGGCATCGTCTGCTGCGGGCTCGTCTTCTGGTAGTCGAGATCGGCCTTCATGCCGTCGTGCAGGTTCAGCATCAGGTGGTCGTACGCGCTGCGCGGCGACTTCGTCACGTGCAGCAGGTTCAGCAGCCACGCGGAACCGGGGAACTGCGGCCTGATGCGCGGCAGGAAACGCTTCGCGACGTCCTCGAACGGCTCGCCCACGCGCCACACGCGAGGCACGCCGGCCGGGTTCACGTTCGTGAACACGCGCAGGATGCGCTCGCCGTAGTTCGGCCGCGACGGGAACGCGTCGACGTGCAGCCGGCTGTCGTCCTTGCGCCACGACGTCTGGCGCGTCTCGACCTGCATCAGCCGCAGGCTCGTCGGCGCGACGCGCAGCTTGCCGCGGTATTCGGGGAACAGGCCGTCGACGAGTGTGCCGGCCTGCTGCTGGAAGCGTGCGACGAGCGCGCGCACGGCCGACTGCGTGACGCTGTCGCCGAGCACGCCGGCGAGCGCGCCGCCGTTCGGCGCGAGGCTGATGTTCTTGCGTTTCGGATCGGCGAGCGCCGGATCGAGCAGCGCTTCCTCGCCGCCTTCGATCGCGAAGCGCAGGTGCGGGAAATACAGCACCTTGCCTTCCTCGACCGCGGCCAGCAGCTGCTCGCGCGGCGCCGACAGGTTGTGTCCGCTCCAGTCGGCGGACGGGACTTCGATGATCTGGGATTCGCTCATGATCGGTTCGCGTGTATGACAGCGTTACAGGAGACCGAAGCCCGCGAGCGCCGACTTCACCTGCGCGATCGACGGGGGTTGCCCCGCCGTGCCGAGATTGACGACGTTCGGCGACCAGTAGCCGCCGGTCCGCCAGGCCGTCGCGAAATTGTACAGTTCGACCGTCGGACGCTTCAGCGCGGCCGCGATGTGAACCAGACCTGTATCAACCCCGACGGTTGCGGCCGCGCCGTCGATCAGCCCGACCACGGCCGGCAGCGACAGCTTCGGCGGCACGATCGCCGCCGCGCCGAACTCCTTCGCGAGCCGCTCGCTCGTCGCGCGCTCCGCGTCGTTGCCCCACGGCAGCACGAGCGACGCGCCGCGCCGCACGAGCGCCTGGCCGAGCTCGATCCACGCGGCGTCCGGCCACTGCTTGTCGGCGCGCGACGTCGCATGGACGAACACCACGTACGGCACCGGCAAGTTCAGGCCGAGCGCGGCCACCGCGAGCGCCGCCGCGCGCGTGTCGAGGCCGAAGTCGACCGGATCGGCCGGCGTCGGCACCGGATCGCCCAGCGCGGCCGCGACGAGTTGCCGCGAGCGCTCGACGACGTGCGTGCGCGGCGCGATCGGCACACGCTTGCGGTAGAAGAAGCGCACGGGCCATTCGTAGCCGGCGCCGTCGGTGCGGTTGCCGAGCCCGACGAGCGGGCCGCGCGCCCAGCTCGCGACCCAGGCCGTCTTGATGAGGCCCTGGCAGTCGATCACGAGGTCGTACTGCTCGGCCGCGAGGCGCCGGCGGAATGCGCGGATCTCGCGCCACGTGGCGCCCGAGAACGGCTTCTTGCGCCAGCGCCGCAGCGAGAACGGCAGCACCTCGCGCACGCCGTCGACGAGCCGCACGAGGTCGACGAAGCTTTCCTCGACGAGCCAGTCGATCTGCGCATCGGGGTGGCGGCGCCGGATATCGGCGATCACCGGCATGTTGTGCACGACGTCGCCCAGCGACGACACGCGCACGATCAGGATCTTTTGCACGCTGAAAAAACGCCGGCTGGCAGCCGGCGACAGACATAAAGGAGCGATTTTATCTCGCCCGGGGGAGCAGACAGACAAAAAGCGGCCGCACGCTGTGGCGTGCGCCGCTTTTCGGGGATGGCGCGACCGATGAATCGGACGTCGCGCCGTTGGCGGCCCGCAGGCCGCCGACGCTCAGAACGGCAGCTTGACGTCCGGCTTCGCGGCCGTCAGCACGCGGCGGAAGTCCTCCTGGATGCGCTTGAGCCCTTCCTGCGTCTCCGACTCGAAACGCATCACGACGACCGGCGTCGTGTTCGACGAACGCGCGAGGCCGAAGCCGTCCGGGTATTCGACGCGCAGGCCGTCGATCGTCACGACTTCCTCGGCGCCGTCGAACTTCGCCTCTTTCTGCAGCTTGTCGATCAGGCGGAAGTTCTCGCCCTCTTCGAGCCACAGCTGCAGTTCGGGCGTGCTCATCGCGTCCGGCAGCCCGTTGAGCAGCGCGCTCGGATCTGCCGTCTTCGCGAGAATCTCGAGCAGGCGCGCGCCCGTGTAGAGGCCGTCGTCGAAGCCGTACCAGCGATCCTTGAAGAACACGTGGCCGCTCATTTCGCCGGCGAGCGGCGCACCCGTCTCGCGCAGCTTCGCCTTCACGAGCGAGTGGCCCGTCTTCCACATCAGCGGCTCGCCGCCCTTCGATTTCACCCACTGCGCGAGGTGACGCGTGCACTTCACGTCGTAGATGATCTGCGCGCCCGGGTTGCGCGACAGCACTTCTTCCGCGAACAGCATCAGCTGGCGGTCCGGATAGATGATCTGGCCGTCCTTCGTGACGACGCCAAGGCGGTCGCCGTCGCCGTCGAACGCGAAGCCGAGCTCGGCATCGGTGTCCTTCAGCGCCTGGATCACGTCCTGCAGGTTTTCCGGGTGCGCGGGATCGGGGTGGTGGTTCGGGAACGTGCCGTCGATGTCGGTGAAGCGCTCGACGAGTTCGCAGCCGAGCGCCTTGAACAGGCGCGTCGCGAGCGGGCCCGCGACGCCGTTGCCAGCGTCGACGACGAGCTTCAGCGGCCGCGCGAGCTTCACGTCGCCGACGATACGCGCGATGTACTGATCGGCGACGTCGACCTGCTCGTAGGTGCCGCTGCCCGTCTCGAAGCGCTCGTCGACGATGCGGCGGTACAGCGCCTGGATCTGCTCGCCGTAGATCGCGGCGCCGCGCAGCACCATCTTGAAGCCGTTGTAGTCGGGCGGGTTGTGGCTGCCCGTGACGACGATGCACGAATCGACGCGGCGCTCGCCGCCCTTCAGCGCAAGCGGCACGCTCGCCGCGAAATAACCGACCGGCGTGGGCACCATGCCGACGTCGACGACGTCGACGCCCGCCGCACGCAGGCCGTCCGCGAGCGCGCCGACGAGGTCGGGGCCGGACAGGCGGCCGTCGCGCGCGACGACGACCGCGTCGCCGCCCTGGGCGCGCACTTCGCTGCCGAATGCCCGGCCGATCCCGCGCGCCGTGTCGACGTCGAGCGTCTTGCCGACCACGCCACGAATGTCATATGCCTTGAAGATGGATTGGGAGATCATCGATTCTCTTCTCTCTCGGTTGCGTGCATGGAAAATTGTCTGGCCGCGTCTCGCCGGTGCCGCGCATGATACAGGCAGGCCCGGCGAAACAAGGAACGGAACGGCTGGAGCGGCACCGATCCCACTTATAATCGCGGGTTTTGATGACGCGCATGTCGCCCATTTTAATGCCTAGCCGACCCGCCGCCGCCAACCCGCAGCCTCCGGGCGCCCTGCCGGCCGCCCCGCGTACATGCGGCCGCCGCGCATGCTGAAGCGCTTCGGCAACCCGGATGTCGCGAAGGCCGTCGCGAACCTCGTCTGGCTGGGGCTCGAACGGCTCACGCAGATCGGCGTCGCGATCGCGATCAGCGGTCTTCTGGCCCGTTATTTCGGGCCGGATGTGTTCGGCAAATGGCAGTATGCGAATACGCTCCTCCTGGTACTGGCACCGCTCACCTGGGTGTGCGGCGCGGAAATCCTCGTTCCGACCATCGTCCAGCGCCCGCCTGCCCAGCTCGGCGCGGTGCTCGGCAGCGCGTTCGCGCTGCGCATCGCCGTATCGGCAGCCGCGCTCGTCGCGACCTGGATCGCGATCGCCGCGGGCGCCTTCGATCCGCTGGTCGGCGCGATGCTCGCCGGCCTGGCCGTCACGATGGTGTTCCGCGAGCCGTTCGTCGGCGTGATCAACGCGTGGCTGCAGAGCCTGACCTACAGCAAGCCGCAGCTCGTCACCAGCATGATCACCGCGCTGGCGAAGGCGCTGCTCGTCTGGCTGCTGGTCCGCGCGGCCGCCGGCCCCGCGCGCTTCGGGTGGCTGTGGGCGCTCGAGGCCGCCGCGATCGGCTTCGCGCTGCTGCTCTACTACCGGCATCGTAACGGCGGCGCGCTCGGCTGGACGTTCGATAAACCGCTGTTCAGGCACTTTGCGACGGCCGGCACCGTGTTCTGGCTCGGCCTCATCTGCATGTACCTGTTCCTGAAGCTCGACCGCCTGATGCTCGAGCGCCACGTGTCGTTCGCCGATCTCGGCCGCTACTCGGCCGCGCAGCAGCTCAACGAGAACTGGATCACGCTCGCGCTGATGCTCGCGCAGACCATCGCGCCCGCATTCGTCTACCGCGTGCAGGACGTCGCGCGGCTGCGCCGCAACATCGTCCGGCTGATCGCGATGACGGCCTGCCTGATGACGGCCGGCGCGCTCGTACTCGACGCGGCCGCCCCGCTGATCGTCGGCAAGGTGTTCGGCCGCGGCTACGAAGCATCGGTCGACATCTTCCGCTGGGCCGTCTGGCTGTCCGTGCCGGCCGGCATCGAGGCGATAGGCAATCTTATCGTTCTCAAATATCAAGCAAAATTCGTGTTGCTGTCGAAATGGCTGCTCGCGCTCGCGATCGCCGCGCTCGTCAACCTGTTCGCGATCCCGCGGCTCGGCCTGTACGGCGCGCTCGTCGGGCTGGCGGCCGGCTACCTGGCCGCGGCCGCCGTCAATTTTTATTACATCCGTTTCAAGCTGCAAACATGACGCCCCCCGATTGCCCGCCCCCGCTCGACGACGTGGCTGTACTGATGCCGGCCTACAACGGGCACGACGACGTCGTCCGGACCCTCGCGTCGTTTCGCGAGGACGCGCCGGTGCACGTGCTGATCGTCGACGACGGCAGCACGCCGCCGATCGTCGCGCCCGACCTGCCCGGCCTCGCGATCGAGGTACTGCGCATGCCGCGCAACGGCGGCATCGAGCGCGCGCTCGCGGCCGGCATCGACGCGCTCGCGGCACGCGGCTTTCGTTATGCGGCGCGCATCGACGCGGGCGATCTCGCCGCGCCGCAGCGCCTCGCAAAGGAGCGTGCGTATCTCGGCGCCCATCCGCGCGTGGCCTGCGTCGGCATGTGGACGCAGGTCGTATCGCGCGCCGGCGAGCCGCGCTTCATGCTGACGCCGCCCGCCGATCCGCGCACGCTGCGCCGCACGCGCTTCCTTCGCTCGCCGCTCGTGCATCCGTCGGTGATGCTGCGCATCGACGCCGTGCTGGAGGTCGGCAACTATCGCGCGAAATACCGCGCGGCCGAGGATCTCGATCTTTTTTTACGGTTAATGCAACGCTACGATTGCGCGAACCTGCCGGAACTCGGCCTTTATTACGAACTCAACGAGGGCGGGATCAGCGCGACCAAGCGCCGGCGCCAGCTGGTGTCGACGCTGTCGCTGCTGCTGCACCACTTCAACGCGCTGAACCCGTACGACTGGGCCGGCCTCGCCAAGAACCTGCTGCATTTCGTGACGCCGTACCGCACGCTGCAGCGGATCAAGCGGACGCTGTTCGCCGCGCGGCCGTCCGCTTGAGCGCGGATCCGGCCCCTTCGGCATTTTCGACGCTTTATTTTTTTCTTTTTTCATGTCCGCCACCTCCCCGCTGCGCATCGCGCTCGTCTGCAACACGGCCTGGGCGATCTACACGTACCGCCACGGTTTGATCCGTGCGCTCGTCGCGCGCGGCGCCGAGGTCATCGTGATCGCGCCGCACGACCGCACGGTGCCGCTGCTCGAGCAGATGGGCTGCCGCTACATGGCACTCGCGGTCGCGTCGAAAGGCACGAGCCCGCGCGAGGATCTCGGCACGCTCGCCGCGCTGGTGCGTCACTACCGCGCGTTGCAGCCCGATCTCGTGTTCCATTACACGATCAAGCCGAACATCTACGGCTCGATCGCCGCATGGCTCGCGCGCGTGCCGTCGATCGCGGTGACGACGGGGCTCGGTTATGTCTTCATCCAGAAGAGCCGCGCGGCGAGTGTCGCGAAGCGCCTGTACCGCTTCGCGTTCCGCTTCCCGCGTGAAGTCTGGTTCCTGAACCGCGACGATCTCGCAACGTTCACCGACGAGCAGCTGCTCGCGCATCCCGACCGCGCGCGGCTGCTGCACGGCGAAGGCGTCGACCTCGAACAGTTCGCGCCCGTGCCGCTGCCCGGCGGCGACGCGCCTGTCTTCATCCTGATCGGCCGGCTGCTGTGGGACAAGGGCGTGCGCGAATACGTCGAGGCCGCGCGCATCGTGCGGGCCCGCTTCCCGAACGCGCGCTTCCAGCTGCTCGGGCCGCTCGGCGTCGACAATCCGAGCGCGATCGGCCGCGCGGATGTCGACGCGTGGGTCGGCGAAGGCATCGTCGAGTATCTCGGCGAAGCGCACGACGTGCGCCCGCATATCGCGGCCGCCGATTGCGTCGTGCTGCCGTCGTACCGCGAAGGCGTGCCGCGCACGCTGATGGAAGCATCGGCGATGGGCCGCCCGATCGTCGCGACCGACGTACCGGGCTGCCGCGACGTCGTCGCCGACGGCGAAACCGGGTTCCTGTGCCGCGTGCGCGACAGCGCGAGCCTCGCGGAGCAACTGCTCCGCATGATCGAACTCGGAACGGCCGGACGCGACGCGATGGGCGCGCGCGGCCGGCGGAAGGTCACGGCGGAATTCGACGAGCAGCAGGTCGTCGAACGTTACCGGCAGACCATTCATTCGTTGACAGGCATCACCCTCTGAAGGAGCGCATCAGCATGACCGCTAAAGGCACCATCCTCGTCACCGGCGGTGCGGGCTACATCGGCTCGCACACGGCCGTCGAGCTGCTCGACAACGGCTACGATGTCGTGATCGTCGACAACCTCGTCAACAGCAAGGCCGAGTCCGTGCGGCGCATCGAGCAGATCACGGGCAGGACGCCCGCGTTCCACCAGGTCGACGTGTGCGACGAAACCGCGCTCGCGAAGGTGTTCGACGCGCACCCGATCACCGGCACGATCCACTTCGCGGCGCTCAAGGCCGTCGGCGAATCGGTCGCGAAACCGCTCGAGTACTACCAGAACAACATCGGCGGCCTGCTCGCCGTGCTCAAGGTCATGCGCGAGCGCAACGTCAGGCAGTTCGTGTTCAGCTCGTCCGCGACCGTATACGGCGTGCCCGAGCGCTCGCCGATCGACGAATCGTTCCCGCTGTCCGCAACGAATCCGTACGGCCAGTCGAAGCTGATCGCCGAGCAGATCCTGCGCGATCTCGAGGTGTCCGACCCGGCGTGGCGCATCGCGACGCTGCGCTACTTCAACCCGGTCGGCGCGCATGCGAGCGGGCTGATCGGCGAGGATCCGGCCGGCATCCCGAACAACCTGATGCCGTATGTCGCGCAGGTCGCCGTCGGCAAGCTGGAGAAGCTGCGCGTTTTCGGCTCCGACTACCCGACGCCGGACGGCACGGGCGTGCGCGACTACATCCACGTCGTCGATCTCGCGAAGGGGCACATCGCCGCGCTCGACGCGCTGGCGAAGCGCGACGCGAGCTTCGTCGTGAACCTCGGCACGGGCCAGGGCTACAGCGTGCTGGAAGTCGTGCGCGCGTTCGAGAAGGCATCGGGCCGCCCGGTGCCGTACGAGCTCGTCGCGCGCCGCCCGGGCGATATCGCCGAGTGCTACGCGAACCCGCAGGCCGCGGCCGACATCATCGGCTGGCGCGCGACGCTCGGCATCGAGGAAATGTGTGCCGACCACTGGCGATGGCAGGAGGGCAACCCGCGCGGTTTTGTATAATCCGCTGTCCATTTTTCGAGCGATCCCATGCTCAGCTTCGCGTCCGGCTTCATCGTCTCCCTGCTCGTCACGCTGTTCATCGTGCGCTACGCGCACCTTCACGAGAAATTCTCGGTCGACAGCGATCTGGCCGGCGTGCAGAAATTCCACGTGCGGCCCGTGCCGCGCGTTGGAGGCATCGGGATCCTCGCCGGGGTCGTCATTGCCGCGCTGATCCTGTCGCGGCGCTATCCGACGATCGCCGGCAGCATTCTCGGGATCGCCGCATGCGGAATGCCAGCGTTCCTGTCAGGCCTCGTCGAGGACCTGACCAAGCGCGTGTCGCCGCGTGCGCGGCTGCTGTGCACGATGGGCGCGGCCGCGCTCGCGTTCGGGGTGATGGGTATCGCGGTCAAGCGCATCAGCGTGCCGCCGCTCGATTTCCTGCTCGGCTACGTGGCCATCTCGGCGTTCATCACGGTGCTCGCGGTCGCGGCCCTCGCGAATGCGATCAACATCATCGACGGCTTCAACGGACTCGCGTCGATGGTCAGCTTCATGATGTTCGCGTCGCTCGCGTACGTGGCGTTCCATGTCAACGATCCGGTCGTGATGTCCGCGTCGATCATCATGATGGGCGCCGTGCTCGGTTTTTTCCTGTGGAATTTCCCGGCCGGGCTGATCTTTCTCGGCGACGGCGGCGCGTATTTCATCGGGTTCATGCTCGCGGAACTCGCGATCATGCTCGTGATGCGCAATCGCGAAGTGTCCGCGTGGTATCCGGTGCTGCTTTTTATGTACCCGATCTTCGAGACGTGCTTCTCGATCTACCGGAAGAAGTTCATCCGCGGGATGTCGCCCGGCATTCCGGACGGCGTGCATCTTCATATGCTCGTGTACAAGCGGCTGATGCGCTGGGCGGTCGGCACCAAGCACGCGCATGATCTGACGCGGCGGAATTCGCTGACGTCGCCTTATCTTTGGCTGCTGTGCCTCGTCGCGGTGATACCCGCGACGCTGTTCTGGCGGCACACGGTGCACCTGTTCGTGTTCGTTGTGCTGTTCGCACTGACGTATGTGTGGCTTTATCTCAGCATCGTGCGGTTCAGGGCGCCGCGGTGGATGGTGGTGAGGAAGGAGAAGCGCGGGCATTGAGGGGCCGCCGCCAGCGTGTTGCCCGGCTCGCACGGCCCTCCGTTGCTGACGGGGCCGTGACGATGCGGCCGCGAATCGACGAGCGGAATACTAGGCCCCCGCTGTATTCGTGCTCCAACGCGGCAGTTGCGTATAGATCACGACGTTACCGTCGTCCTGAACGTAAGCGACTGCACCGGGATACCCACTCGTGCCGGAATACCAGAGCGGCACCCATGTCGAACTGTAGACGACCAAATTGCCGTCCGTTTGCATCACCGCAACGGCGCCCGGATGATTGTAGGTACCTGAACTCCACTGCGCAACGCCTTGGCGAAGCAGCACCAAATTCCCGTCTCCCTGCATGACCAGCACGTTCGCGCCATTGCCTGAAGTAAAGCTTTGGCCGCTGCTGAGGGTGACGCCGCCATTCCAGACGGCCGGGCCGCTCGTGGAGTTCGTATATCCACTGGTAGCGGTCGATGTGAAAAATACCGGGACGGACGATCCGTAGATCACCATGTTGCCGTCGTCCTGCACGGCAAAATACTGGCTGTAGGACGCGCCGTTGGTCGCCGTGTACCACAGCGGGTTGCCGCTCGCGCTGTAGACCACGAAGTTGCCATCGGTCTGAAACACGGCATACGCCCCGGCGTTTCCGTGCGTGCGGGAATTCCACACCGCGGCACCATTGGTCGTGTTGTAAAGCACGAGGTTGCCATCATTCTGCATGACCAGCGCATGGCTTTTGGAAGCCGAATACACGATTTGCCCCGGCTTGAGCGTCGTACCTTCGTTGATCACACCGCCGTAGATCGGGGCCGCCGGAACGCATATCGCGGAATACAGCACGCTGACGTTCGGCGTGCCCCAGCCGGTCACGAAATCCCATCCCGAACCCGCACTGTATGCGCCATTCGAACCGTTGGTGATATCGCGAAAGCTCGATGGGGTCGTGGCTTTAGCGCCATACAGCGTGGGCGCCGCGAAACCGAGATTCGTCGCGCAGGCACCGGACAGCATGCGCGCCCAGGTCGCGGCAAACAGCGGCGCGGACAGGCTCGTCCCGCCCACTATCTCGAGTTGCCCTCCCACGATGACTGCTTCGCCGCTGTTCGGATCGGCATCGAACGCAAGATCCGGCAGGCCCCGGAACGCCCGCCCCTTGAGCGCCGGAACGTTCGACTGCCACGATGGAATCGGCTCGATGCCACTGATGCCGCCCCCGCTGGAGTCCCAGGCCGTCTCACCCGCGTAGCTGCCGTTCCAGTTCGTATAGAGCGTGGTGCCCCCAACGGCCACGACATACGGGGACGTCGCCGGGTATTGCACCGAGGTGCCGGTGCAACCGTACGCCACGCTGCCTGAATCCCCGGAACTGACCGCGAAAGTCTGCCCCTGCGCGACGGCGAGCTGGAACAGCGTGTCGATGGCCGCCGTCGGTGCCCAGTTCTCGCAACCGCCGATCGACATGTTGATGACCCGGGCGGTGTTGTCGATCACGGCGCGATTGATTGCAAGCGCCATATCGCTCCAGGCAAGCGATGACGCAACGTAGAAATTGAGCTGCTTGAGGCCGCCTGACATCCCGACGATGGTCTGGCTATCGAGCGACCATTCGACGTTCGCGCTCGTGTCCGCGCTCGGCAGTCCGGCACGGATCACCGAAACGGGTACGGCGGACAGATGGTTGTTGCTCTCGAACGTCGCCAAGTCGATGACAGGCTGCGTCACGTCTCCTTCGGCAATGATGCCGACCGTGACGTTGGCCGCCGTCGGGGTGCTGCCGACGGAATAGATGCCGGGAAAGTCCGTCGGGTTGTGACCCACCGTGACCGCGGAAGTAGTCGGCGACGCATTTGCGGTCGGCGCAGCGCCCGCATTGGAAGCGCGCACGAAATTCGGATGCAGGCGGGTCGCGGTATCGAGCCCGAGAACCCGTTGAACGACCCCGCTGATCGCATCGGGCATCGTCTCCGGGGCGGTATTGATATGCGTGCTGGTGCCGTCCGCCATCGCGACCGGGACGAGGGACGTCTGGAACACGCCGGATATCACGCCGGCCGGGGCATCGGCTTCGACGATCATGTTGTTGTCGGCCACCTTGATGTTCGTGAAGCCCTTACTTCCCAAATAGGCCTTCACGGTGGCGACCTGACCTGCGGTGGGCGCGTACTGCGCGGCAATCTGCGCGGACGTCAGCACGGCCCCGAAGCTCGCACTGCCGGGCGTTCGCGCTTGCTTCAGAAAGCGATTCAACCCGGCTTCGTCATTCAGTTTGAGCACCAGCGCAACATGGACCGGCGCAGTCGCGCTCATCGGCGCTGCGCTCACCACGTTGCCCGTGGCTCGCAGCGCCGACAGTTTGCCGGCCTGCGCCGTGGCCACCGCCGGACTCGCGTCGTCGCCGCCGCCGCAGCCTGCAAGCGCGAGCACCATGAGTGCTGCGCTTGCTCCCCTAGCAATATGTTCCGCTTTCATTGGATTGGTATCGAACGTCGATTTTTTATTCAGTTTTTCACATCGTTCTTTACGGCAATCGCACGGCTACCTTGAGGAAACCATATGCAGAAATCGGCCGACAGTCAAATGACGCTGACGTATCGAGCCATACGCCCGTTCAGCGCGGCGCGCGCGTCCGGTCATACTCGATAGGCGCCACATCGTTATAAAACTGAAGGCATTACACTCGGCATTCCCCGCGCTCAAACCCGACTTTGTTCGTGGCGATTCCACCAATAAAAATGCCGTTCAGTACGCTACTGAACGGCATGAATTTCGCGATCGTCTGTTATCTCGGCGCCACCAACCGACGGCCCGATTACTCGCTGGCAACGGCCCGTCTCGGCACGCTCTGTAGCACCGGCGCAACCGCTGTCTGATATTCCGGCACCCAGCGCCGCAAATCGCGCCGCACCTCGTCGTCGGACAGCACGCGGTGCTGCATCAGCCACGGCAGCAATTCATCGAGCAGGTTGTCCGGCACTTCGCGCGCCCGCGCGATCCGCAGTTTCGGATGAGGCGTGCGCGTCGTCGCCTCGTCGTCCGCCAGCAGCTCCTCGTAGAGCTTCTCGCCGGGCCGCAGCCCGGTGAACTCGATACGGATCTGTTCTTCCGAGAAACCATACAGGCGGATCAGGTCGCGCGCGAGATCGACGATCTTCACCGGTTCGCCCATGTCGAGAATGAAGATCTCGCCGCCATGCCCCATGCTCGACGCCTGCAGCACGAGCTGCGACGCTTCCGGGATCGTCATGAAGAAACGCGTGATCTCCGGGTGCGTAACCGTCACCGGGCCGCCCTTCGCGATCTGCTGCTGGAACTTCGGGATCACGCTGCCCGCGCTACCGAGCACGTTGCCGAAGCGCACGGTCTCGAACTGCGTGCGCCCGCTCGTCTGCTGCAACGCCTGGCAGGCCATTTCGGCCAGGCGCTTGCTCGCGCCCATCACGTTGGTCGGATTGACGGCCTTGTCGGTCGAAATCAGCACGAAGTGACGCACGTCGTGGCGTATCGCCGCGCGAGCTACACGATACGTGCCAAGCACGTTGTTGCGCAGCGCCTGCCAGGCGTTGTGCTCCTCCATCAGCGGCACGTGCTTGTAGGCGGCTGCATGGAACACGATATGCGGTGCATGGCGCGACATCACCTGGTCGAGCAGCAGCGAATCCTTCGCGTCGCCGATAATTGGCAGGACCGGCAGGTCGGGGAAGCGTTCGCGCAGCTCCTCGGTCAGCCGGTACATCGCGTACTCGGACAGGTCGAACGCGACAAGCTGCGCTGGCGCGAAGCGCAGGATCTGCCGGCACAGCTCGGAGCCGATCGAGCCGCCCGCGCCCGTCACCATCACGACGCGGCCGCGCAGCAGCGCCTCGACGTGCGGCGTGTCGATCGTCACGGCGTCGCGACCGAGGAGGTCTTCGAGGTCGATCTGGCGAATGTGCGACAGGAAACCTTGGCCAGGCGGCAATTCGGTCAACGACGGCAGCACCATTGCCCGCACGCCAGCGCGAACACAAAGGGTTGCTGCGCGACGCTGTGCCTCGACCGGAGCTGACGGAATCGCGATGATTGCATACTCAATCTTCAGCGCCGCAGCGAAATGAGACAGTTCATCGATACTGCCAAGCACTTTGTATCCGTAGACCTCCCTTGCCCGCTTGGCAGGGTCGTCATCGAGCAAGCCTACCAGCCGCCATTTCCCGGAACGCGACAACTCACGCGCCAAGCTAGCCCCCGCAGTGCCAGCGCCCAAGACTAGGACGGGTCTGCCTTGACCGACCAGGCCGCCATATAGATAGAACTCCTTGACTGCTCGATACAGCGCACGCGCACCGCCCATCGTCACGAACAACAACAATGGGGACAGCAACAGTACGGAACGAGGAATGATCGGCGTCGGCTGCAACATGACGGCGCCAACCATTACGATCACACCGCCGCAACTCACCGCCTTAGATATCCGAAGCAGATCAGGTAGGCTCGCGAATACCCAAAGTCCTCGATAAAGTCCGAAAACATGGAACATCAGGCCGTAGATGGTGAGCACCCAGGTGAGCGCAAGGAGACCGCCCATCCAGAACTCTGTCGGTACGGAACCGTTGAATCTAATCACGTACGCGACCAGCCACGCACATGCGACCGCCATCAGATCATAGAAGAATGCGCTCAACGACAGCCACGAACCCTTCGGCTTGAACATGGGTGTCATGCCTCATCCTTTTCGGTTGTAAGTTTCAGGAATCGTTGCCATCGCACATCAATTGCACCACCTACGCATATGAGTATGCAGGCCCACACGGCAACGACAATCCATTGAATCAACGGTGAACGATCGAGCCCCCACAACGCTACGCCGGCGCCGATGGCCATCACGAAGTACCATGAAACCGCGGTCAACGCGTGTCCCAGCCCGGAACGAACCATTCTTTGATAGTAATGTTCACGATGAGCTTGCCAGAACTTCTCCCCTCGAAGAAGCCGCTTGAACAGCGTCGCGGATGCATCTGCGATGAACGGAGAAAAAATTAAGGGCGGGAACCACAAAGGCCATACTCCGCGAATCCACCCCCAATACCCCATTGCCCCAGCCAGAAAACCGAGCGATATGGACCCGGCATCACCAAGAAAAATTCGTGCCGGATGAAAATTGAATATCAGAAACCCGAAGCTGGCCCCCGCTACAGTCGCGGCTGCGATAGCCAACGACGGTGATGGATGAGCGCTGATGACAGCTCCCGCGGCAAAAGCCGAAAAGCCGAACAGCGTCATACCGCCTGCCAGCCCGTCCGCGCCATCCATGAAGTTATACAAGTTGATCAGCCACACCAGCACGAAGGCGATCACGAGGAATACCCACCATGGCTGAACACTCGGATAGAGACTCAGGAGCACGGCAACGGCAGCGACATGGGCGCTGAAGCGCACCCGTGCCGGCAACCCGCGTCGGTCGTCTACTAGGGACACAATGGCCAGAAAAGCCACGAGTGCCACGATCCAGTGAAATTCGGAGTCCGCCATCCATATGCCAACCCCGGCAACCGGAACCACTCCCCAAGCCCCCGCCCTTGGCGTGGGCAACGTATGCAAAGAACGATCGTTCGGAACATCCGTCGCAAGGTGCCATGCGAGACCGGTTTTTAGCAGTCCCCAGAGAATCGCCGCGCAAGCCAGCGCGGCACATAGCGCCCAACTTGCCGCGACGAGGAAAGGACTAGATGTAATCGTACTGGTCAACATTGCATTTACTGCGTGGAGCGATACCAAATCGCCGTTTGTCTCAACCCGTCTTCTACGTCGTGCGGAGGGCACCAGTCGAGCACCTCTCGAATCCGACGAGTGTCAAGTTGCAGCGGCCCGACAAGTCGCTCGACCTCAGGGAGGTGCCCTGTCAGCCGCCCCGCGATACGCAGCCAGGTCGCAGGCACTGGAAGCAGTCGAGCGGGAGCATCCAGGTACGTGGCCAAGCTACGCGCCAACTCGGTCACAGTAAGATCCCGGCCATCGGCGACGTGAAAAACCTGCCCGGCGGCGCGGGAATCGCTCGCACACACCAACAGCGCATTCGCAAGATTCTCAACGTAGATCAAGCTGCGGCGCGCCGAAATCGCCCCGATAGGCAAAGGGATTTGCTTGGATAACGCTCGCATCAGGCTTTGGAAATTGGCACGCACGCCCGGACCATATACCAGCGGTGGCCTGACGATCACAATTTCCATCCCCGATTCGCGTCCGAATGCGACAAGTCCCCTTTCCGCCTCCAGTTTGGATATGCCGTACGGGTCTAGCGGAGTCGGCTCGTCGACTTCGCCAAGTGGCGCGCGGCCAGCACTGCTTTCCCCTACCGCCTTGATGCTGCTCACGTAAACAAATCGACGTGCGCCGATCGCATGCGCTGCTCGAGCCACGCGAAGCGTGCCCTCCACATTGGTTTCACGGTATGCAGCCGCAGGATCCACCGCCGAGTCGCGCATGACATGAACCCGCGCGGCGAGGTGAATTACGGAATCGCATCGTACCCAGTCGGGCCACATTTGCTCGATGCCGGCGAAATCCGCCTGATCGTGCACCCATTCGGGGCCGAGGTCAGGTTGACCAGTCGGGCGCCGGACCAGCCTGACGACACGCTCCCCACGCTCCAGCAACGCGCGACACGTCACTTGGCCCACGAACCCGCTGGCTCCTGTTACTAGAATCATTCGATAGATTTCATCGTGAATCCGCCGTCCGGACCAAACACGTCTGTGCAGCCTTGTCGGCAGGTATTGTCGGTGGGTCGGATCGTCGTCTTGGCAGCAGGCATTCTATCAGGCAGCCGATTACCAAGCTCGTATCGAACATTCGTGTAGCAAGGCTGTTCATCCGGTCGCCTCACCATTTCTAGTGGATCGTGCCACCCGTCAAGCACGCGCAGCACCGACGTCCCGGCGGCATCAGAAACGATAGCGCCGGTACGCGTTCAGCCAGCGGCCTGCGCACGGCGCCAAGCAAGCATGCGCCCTCCCCGAAACCGCGTTACGCCACGATCTGCTGATACAACTCGTCAAAGCAGGTTTCCCAAGTTTGCCTAGAGAATTTCGTGGGAATCTGCGCTTCATACTCCGCGAGCGTGTCCGGCTCCTCGATCAACATCCGAACCACTTCGAACGCCTGCTTGTGATCGTAAGGATCGAACATCAGCTGCGGAAATGGATTGATTTCGGGAAGACTCGCCGTATTCGACGATGCGCAGACCTTGCCATAGAACAAGCTCTCCCAAGCGGGCAAGCCCCACCCCTCATAGAACGATGGGAAGACACTAAACAAGCAATCGCTGAACAAGGTCACCAGTTCACGATTTGACACATCGTGACGAATTTCCACGAGGTCTGCCGTCAAGGGATCGTTCAAGAACAAGTAGACAACATCACCGCTCAACCAACCTGGCCGCCCCACAAGAACAAGCTTTGGACATGACGATCCCAGGCGCTCCGCCAACCTGCGCCAGACGTAATACAGCAGGATATGATTCTTGCGGATCTCCAGTGTCCCTACACATAGAACAAACGAACGAGCGACACTTGAAGGCGAATCCGCTGGCACCTTACTCGCATCGTCGATATCGCCACCAATCAAAAACACACGAGTATCGGCGTCCGCCTTCAACAAGGCCTGCACGTCGGACGCTGTGCTTTGCGAAATACACATGAACCGATCACACACGAGCGGCAACGCACGAAGAAAGTCCTGCACCCGCCCACCAAATTCACGCGTGAAAAACTGCGGATACTTGATAGCGATAAGATCGTAGACAACGAACTGTATTGCGAAATCTGGACGACAGCGCCTCAGTTCGGCAAGCTGGCCGAAATAACCGGGATGATCCCAACCTACGGCAGAAAACAGCCCCCGCGCGTGGCTGCTCAGTGTATCCGCGAACAATGGCCCGTCAGGTAGCTCAGCGGGATCGAATCTCCGTTCGCCTTTCGCTAAGGCGACAAAGTAAGCCAGGTCTTCTGTGACGATGAACTGTTCGCGTGTCGGATGATAGTAAAAGTATCGCAGGCCAGTTCTCTTCAGACTCTCGATGAAGATGTTCTGAGTGACGCGAGGAATACCATGAGGCTTCGGGCCCCAATGGTCAAACACCGATATTTCAATCCAGACGGGTAAAGCGCTCACCTCTTGCCCCTTTTTCTGTGCACATGCACAAGTACTGCTACTGTTGTATTTTCCGATTTGGCGAACACATGATCCCTGCTTCGAAAAAAACCTCGCTCAACCGGACACGCTGCCCGTCCGACCGCCGCCCAAGACCTCTTCATACAGGTCCTTGTAAGCTCCACCCAATGCAGGAGCAGAAAACAAGCGCTCGTAACGCGCGCGCGCAGCGTTGCCCATGCACTCCGATGCATACACGTCGTCAAGCAACGCATTAACGGCAACCGCCAACGCACGCGGCGACTCCGGCTCCACGACGTAGCCCGTCACACCATGCTCGTTGACATACGAGGTACCTGAACCGATTTCGCAGCACACCATCGGCTTCCCGAACATTGATGCCTCGACCAACACCATGCCGAACGCCTCCGAACGCAATTGAGACGGCAACACCAACCCGCGGCACCCTTTTAGGAGCGCCACCTTCTCTTCGTTCGTAACTTGCCCTGCGAATATCACGTTTGACGCCCCAACCGCGGCGGCCAGTGTCTTCAGGCGATTCAACTCAGGACCGGATCCGGCTATGACCAAATCGGCCGGAATAGAAGGCGCAGCTTCGATCAGCGTGTGAAGCCCCTTGTAGTAACGCAGCACGCCCAGCGACAGGAAATACGGCCTGTTGCGCAACGAAAGGCGCGCCAGCGTGTCCGGTCCGCACTGCCGCGCAATATCATCAGTCGCATAATCCGCGATGCCGAGCGGAATCACGCGTACCCGATCCGGACGTACGAGCGACGTCAGGACCGGGCTTGAATGTGCGTAGGCAGGAGACGTTGCGACAACGGCTGACATCGAGCTCAGCATCCAGCGCATCAGCGGCCCGTACACATATCCGAGATACCGTTGCCGGACAACATCAGAGTGGTACGTCATTACCGCCGGCTTGTTCCTCATTCCGGAAAGCCGCAGCACGTCGCCAAACGGCCAAGGAAAATGAAAGTGGAGAACATCAGCCCAATTCGCAAGCTCACGAAACCGCAAAAACGCATCCGGTCCGCCGATGTCGCAAGAGGCCGGCGCCATCCACGACTTCGACCGGATCACGCTTCCTTCGGCGAACCGCAATTCGCGCGGCGCTGGCGTGGGCGACAGCGTGAATATCCGCGACTCGACGTCACAGTCCCGCGTGGCGAGACTGATCTGCCGGATCGCCTCTTGCAATCCCCCCGGTGGATCGGGGAAATACGTACGATAAATATGAAGCGCCTTCAAGATGCCCGCCTTTACGCTTCATACATCCACTGCAGGGTTTCCTCGAGCGAAATCGCCTTCAATTCGCCGATCCGGTTTCGCAGCTTTTCGTTGCTGCCGCGGAGGTACTTTACCTCCCCCGCGCGCACGAACGCCGGATTGACCTTCACGTCGATCTGATAGCCGGCGATTCGCTCGAGGATCGAAATTGCGTCCCGCAAGGTGACCGCGTCGCCCGAGCACACATTGAAAACATCACCCGTGGGCTCGACATCGAGCAGGCGCGCATAAGCATCCACAACCGTCCTGACATCGGAGAAGTCGCGAGCGACATCGAGATTTCCAAGTTCGATTTCGCGTGCGCCTCGTTTGAAATGGTCGACGATCTTCGGCAAAAGGAAATTCACCGACTGACCAATTCCGGTGTAATTGAACGGACGCACGAGCGTGACTGGCAAACGCGAAACCCAGAGGCTCGCCATGTACTCCATTGCAACCTTGCTGACTGCGTAGTCATTGGCAGGCGAAGGCGCGACCGTCTCGACCAACGGATCGATAGCAGTATTGCCATAAATGTTTGCACTGCTGGCCAGCAACACCGAGCGAGGAATGTGGCCAGCCGCCGTCACTGCTTCCAGCAAGTTGCGCGTGCCGACCACGTTGGTGCGATACATGGCATCCGCATCGCCGTGGGCTACGAACGCAATAGCAGCCAGGTGAACCACGTAGTCGGGTTTCACTTCGCGCACCACGTTCGCAAGACCACTCCGGTCCAGCAGGTCGCACTGGTAAATGTGCTCCTCCTCGGAGCACACGTTGTGTGCGATTCCGCTGACGCCGTAACCACGCATACGCAACAGGTCCGCGAGATACTTGCCCGTGAACCCCGCGATTCCTGTTATCAGGACGCTCGGCATGTCAGAACGACTTCCCTTGTTCATTGCGGCGCAGATCCGCTTCTACCATCATCGCGCATAGTTGCTCGAGCGTAGTTTGAGGTTGCCAGCCGAGTTCGCTTTTTGCCTTCTCCGGGTTCCCGATCAGCAGTTCCACTTCAGCCGGGCGATAGTACTTCGGGTTGATGCGCACCACGGCCTTACCCGTAGCTTCATCGACGCCGATCTCGTTCTCCGCCTCTCCCTTCCATGCGACTTGCGTACCGGCTGCCTTGAACGCCATCGTCACGAAATCACGGACCGTCTCGGTGCGATTCGTCGCCAAAACGTACGTATCAGGCTTGTCGGCCTGCAGCATCAACCACATCCCCTCGACATACTCCTTCGCGAAACCCCAGTCGCGCTTCGCATCGAGGTTTCCCAGCTCCAAAACGTCGAGCATGCCAAGCTTGATCTTCGCCACTGAGTCCGTGATCTTGCGCGTCACGAACTCGCGCCCACGCAGCGGGGACTCGTGGTTGAACAAAATTCCGCTACATCCAAAGATGCCATAGGATTCGCGATAGTTGACGGTAATCCAGTGTGCGTAAAGCTTCGCAACGCCATATGGGCTTCGCGGATAGAACGGCGTGCTCTCGATTTGCGGCACCGCCTGAACCTTGCCGAACATTTCCGACGTCGATGCCTGATAGAAGCGGATCGCCGGATTGACGATGCGGATGGCCTCGAGCAGGTTCAGCGGTCCGATACCCGTGATTTCAGCCGTGGTGACAGGTTGATCGAACGAAACGCCGACAAAGCTCTGCGCCGCAAGGTTGTAGACCTCGGTCGCGCCGGTTTGCTGCAACAACCGGATGCTGGCCGACAAGTCGGTCAGATCGTATTCGACGAGATGCAGGTTCGGGTGCTTGTCGATACCAAGTTCCTCGATCCGCCAGAAATTCACCGAGCTCGTACGGCGATACGTTCCATGTACGACATAGCCTTTCTCGAGCAAAAGCTCCGCGAGATACGCACCGTCTTGGCCCGTGATGCCGGTAACGATTGCAATCTTTTCCATCTTGTTTCTCACTGTTCAATAAGTTTGCGCAGAATGGTTCGTGCGCATGCGTCCCAAGTACTTCCGACGTAAGTCGATCGAATGAGCTCGTTTTCGGATGCGAGCTTTATCGGATTGCTCGTCAGCTCAAAAATGTGGCAAGCCCATTCGTCTGGCTTCAAGGGGTGCGCCAACCGGACTAGGTCGGGCGCGATTTCTACCATGCTCGAAGTCGACGAAGCAACGCACTGTTTTCCATATCGCAAGCTCTCGGCTATCGGCAATCCCCAACCTTCGTACAAGGAAGGAAATGCCGTAAACTGGCACTTCCGATACAAATAATCGAGTTCGCCGTCCGAAATATCGGAAAGCACGAAAACCTTGCCTTTGATGGCTGGATCGTGCTGGCACTGGAATTCGAGCGAATTATTCAGCCATCCGGGCCGGCCGACGATGACGAGATTCGGGAGTTCTCTCTTGCCATCAGCATTCAGCAGTCGATACGCATTCATGAGCGCCACATGATTCTTGCGCAGTTCGAGCGTGCCAACCGACAAAATGAAATCTCCGAGGTAACCGAATTTTCCTTCGGCGTCCCCTGCGTCGACAGACTCGGGGACATCTAGCTCATCGCCGAGCCTGACAACTGCGATCTCTTTTGCCTCTTCCGTCACCCCCGTCCAGGCGTATACGTCGTGCCGCGTGGCCTCGGAAATCGCGAACGAAGATTTCACAAGATCCAGCGTTTCCCGCGTCCAGTTCCCCATATAGTTGCCGTAGCCTTCCGCCTGCTCATAAAAGTGCGGAAACAACGTGGGAATCATGTCGTAAAACAGTTGATGAAAGTCGACGCCCGATGCGACCATCCCTCGGACGACGGGGTTGTAGCAAGCAAACGCCCAGTTAGCGCCACACGAAAATACCCTGTCTCCGCGCACGAACTCAACCGCGGCGCTAGCTTGACGCGTCTCCAGATCGAAATTGCGGAAGCCTTGCAGTTCCTCGTCCATCGCAATAAAGATCGTCTCAGGATAGATCGCCTTGAACGAATGCGCGAGACGTTCCACCGTCCTGGGGATACCCGTGGGACGGCCATGCCACCGAACCATCGTCGAATAGTCAAAAAATAGTCGTCCCATGGCGCTCATCCATTGAATACCGTCTTATCGGAGCGGAGCCCGGTCAACACCTGCTCGGCACTTTGCATCCAGGACGTCCCGCGGTAGCTGGTCACAACACGAGCGGTCTCCTCCGACAGTTGAGCCGGATTCAGATAAAGCTCCTCAATTTGCCGCGCCCATTGCTCCACCTTCAACGGGTGCGCGAAGCGCGTCAATTCGGGGGCAATCTCCGTCATGCTCGACGTCGACGAAGTCACGCACTGCTTCCCATAGCGCAGGCTCTCCGCGACCGGCAGGCCCCACCCCTCGTAAAGCGCGGGGTAGAGCGTAAACATCGCGTTCGCATAAAGATAGTCCAGCTCCGCATCAGAAACATCGGACATCACAAAAATGATGCCAGAGACCGCCGGATCGTTTTCAACCTGGAACTTGATCGAATAGTCGAGCCATCCCTGTCGACCAACAATCACCAGTTTCGGCAGGTCGCTCTTCCCCTCGCTCGCAAGCAAGCGATACGCATTCAATAGTGCGATATGATTTTTTCGACATTCAACCGTACCGACCGACAGGACATACTTACCCAGGCCCGAAATCTCAGGACGGGGCACTACCGAATTCGCCTCGCCGCGATGGATTTCATCGCCCAGCCGAATCACCTTGATCTCTGGTGCCGACAAGCCACTTCTTTCCGCGAATTCAATAACATCCCGCTTCGTGTTTTCCGATATCGAAAATGAAAAATCAGCAAGCGACAACGTCTCTCGCAGCCACGCGCGATAAATATCCGGAAATCCCGGACCATAAAAATAGGGGAATTTATCCGGAATCGTGTCATAAAAAAGAATGGACACTTTCGCGCCCTCCTTTCGTACTTTCCTCAGACACTCATTGAACCCTGGAATATCCCAATTTGCGCCAGCCGAAAAAATGACGTCATTCGGCGAGAGATGCACACGATCGCCCATCGCCTTGGCGCTTGGATCATAGTAACGCAACCCCTCCTGCTCAGAGAAACTAACAGGCACGACATCACCATCAAGTTTCACAAGCTCGGCACCAATCAGATGCACCACGCGACTTATTCCCGTGGGATTACCCGTCCAGCGCGCCAATGTGGTGTAGTCGAAATAAATTGCCATATTCCACTCAATTATCCCGCAACGCTTTTTTTCAAGAAATATTCTTCAATCTTTTCCGGAAGATCGCCCAACAGATTCTCCCATTTCAATTCCTGCTCGACGCTCGGTCGAACATATGATTCCTCCACCCGCACTGAATCCATCCCTGCCACCAGTTCGGCAGGTGAATCGAACAGAAAGACACCATGCTCGCGCATATAATTCTCGAACCCGCGGAACGAATACTTCGACCCAACAACCGTTTTACCCGAGAGAAGTGCCTGCGCAGTCTTCAAGTTACTCCCGCCTCCCCCCCATACCGGCAACACGACACCAGCCGCGGCGGCGATCGCCGAATTTATTTCGTCCGTTTCAGCGAGCCCCTGAATGCTAAAATTTGGGAGGTCCGATTCCTTAAGGCCATACGTCGCCATCAAACCCGGCCCAGCGTTCCCAAACACCCAAACCTTGAGCCTGCCACTCGGCAGATCATTAATTCCGCCTCCAATCAGTGCATGCAAACCGTCAATATTAGGCGGGTGCCAGCTACCGACGAAAACCCAATTTCGCTCGTAATCTTTAAATTTTTGCAACCAGCGTGACTTCGCTGGTGCGTCATTGATCCCTTGATGGCCGTTTCGGTAAAGTAGAACATCTGTCGCCGGCGCCATCGATTTCAGATACTCGACGTCTCCCTCCGTAACCGCCAATGACAGATCAGCACGCCGGGCGATACCACGCTCGATTTCAGCGACGCGCGCAAGATTCGATTCAAGATCAGCCCCTCGAAAAATACCCTCATAAACATCTTTCTTGAGCGCATATTCATTATTATGAGAGCCATAAACAACAAGAGCATCACCGATAGCGCGATCACGAAGCATCTCCTCGATCAAAGGCCACATAAATGGCTGCTCAATCAGGACAATATCCGGCGAAAACTCTTTCACAGCGCTCACGACTCGCGCCTTCAACTCCGGCCGATTTCCAAGATAATCATTTATCCCCCAATCTGCCAGGTATCCATTTTTGATGACCTGCATGCAGCCGTCATGATCAAGATTGACGCTCAGTCCCGCAATCGAATCCCCCTGACCCAGCGAGAACGAAAGGGTCTCGACACGAAATTTCTCCCGAAGTGATTTTCTAATATAAAAAGATCGCAGCTTTCCACCATGATCCGGGCGATCAATGGGGTACGTCGTAACTTGAAGTATTTTCGCGATCATGATTTACACCCAATCCGCAGCCAAAATAATCTCCTATCGCCCCAATCACCCACACCCAAGGACGATAATATATATCTCATCAGGCAAATCAATGGGCTAGCGCAGACATCAAATGATCTCGCAGCCCGCTCAATTTCACCCCCGCACCCATCCAGTAATTTATAGCATCAGCGTCCGCAGGCTTACCCAAAATAATCCGGTAAGCAAAATTAATTGATGCTGGCGTTACCGCATTATCCGCATCAAGAAGCACCCCGAATACCAAGTGGTCGCGCAGATAACCCAGGCTGGCCTTCGACCCCATCCAGTAATTTACCGCGTCGGCGTCCGCTGCTCGGCCCAGGATGATTTCATATGCAAGCTTAATGGACTCTGGAGACAGGACGCCGTCCGATTCGAGCAACCCAGCCTGCAGTTCACCTTTGAGATCAGCAAGGGTCGGGCAGCGCTCCTGCCAGAACTTTAGCGTCTCGTCGCTATCGATTTCTCGATCAAGAAGAATTCGATACGCCCATCGGATAGCCTCTTGATCAAGCGGGCTTTCGAAGTTCCGGAGTTCACCGTGAAGCGCCGTCGCAAGACTCGGAATCACCGGGCACTGTTCAACCCATCGTTGCGCTATCTCGACGTCGTCCAATTCACGTCCAAGAATCAGTCGATAGGCCCACGCAACGGCTTCGATCGAAGTCTGTTGCTTGAACGGCGGCAGTCCGAATGCGTATTGCGGCGCGACCTGACGAACCAGTGCCGATAGTTCCTTGGCCGATTCCGCCCAACCCGCGAATTCGAGTTGCGAATGATCAACCACCGAACATCCGGCCCGCTCACCAATAAGACGCGCGAGATCTCCCGGCTTACTGACGTCAAAATAAAACGGATAGCTGCCAGCAAACTCGCCGAAAACCGGCAAGCGATTTGCGTAGACCGGCTTGCCATAGTTCAGCGCCTCTGCGAGCGGCAAACCGAAGCCTTCGGCATGCGAAGGGCAAATGACGGCCGTCGCCCGCTCGTACAACACCTTGAGTTCGCTATCCGACACATTTGACCGCCATGATATCGGTCGCCCTCTCTCCATGAGCGAATCGATGCGCGCGACTATCTCGTCCGCACCAGCTCCGCGCTTTCCTACCAGCACGAGCGGCATATCGTCGTTACGCGACCAGACAGTCTCCAGTTCGTCGAGCAATCGCATGATGCCCTTGCGGGGCTCCACCGTCCCGACGGTCAGCATATATGCCGCGGGCGTCTCTACATCAACGTGCGTAGCCCGCACCACGTCGGGCCGCAAGCCAGGTGCCAGGGCAAATACGCCGGTGCAAGGTGCGACTTTTCCGCACGATTTCTCTTCCAAATACTTCCGCAAATCTGCCTGCGTCGCCCGCGAAATGCATGGCAGAAGATCCGCGTTTTCGATTACGACGTCAAGCGCATGGCGAAAACCATCGATGTCACTCGGCTCGAAAAACTGCGAATGCGTAAGCGGAATAAGGTCATACACGACATTTACTACTGTCGCGCCGCGGCTGCGGATAAACGGCAACCATTCCGTCATACCCATGGTCCAGAAAGCGTCCGCGCATAAGTAAATATCGCGATAACCAAACGAGATCTTCGAGCATGACGGATCTGTACGGCCAGCCTCCGCCATCTTCAGCGCATCATCCAACCGATAGTACCAGTCAAACTGATGACAGATCGGCACAAACTCCGCTGCGAGTTCGCGCTCGAATACATCTTTCTGCTCGAGCAAGCCACGCACTACGCGCTGAACACCAGTGTTCAGCCCTCCACGAATCGTAGAAGTGCAGTCGAAATAAATTTTCGGATCGTCATTCATAGCAGTCATGACGCGTCTGCGCGCCCCGCAATATCAAGTTCATTCCGATAGACTTCACGGAGATCATTCGCGATTGTTCGCCATGTGAAATTTCGTTCGATTCGGTTCTTGAGTTCCGAACTACCGGCCGACTGAAGCGTTCGCTCGATGGCTTCCGAAATTGATTGGGTAGAATCCGGAGAAACGTACTCAGCTTGGTCAGCGAAGTACTCGACAGTGGACCCAACACTTGTAATCACGATCTTTGCCCCGGTGGCGGCTGCCTCAAGCGCAGCGATACTCGGAGTTTCCAGCGTGCTTGGCATAACGAACGCTTCACACCCCGCATATGCAGAACGCAACAAAGGCGATCCATATGGCAGTTCGCCAACAAATATGAGTTGATCGCCCGCGAGTTTGAAACATTCGTCGCGATAAACTTCATCACGGGCCAAACCAACGACGACGAGCTTCATATCCGGAAACGATTTGATCGCATCGATGAGCCGAAGCTGGTTCTTCCGAGACTCGATGTTCGCCACGTTCAACAGATATCGCTGGTTCTCTAGCCCATAACGAGATTTGAAATCGCGACCATCCGCGGTGCCGAGGAACATGTCTTCGACACCGTTGTACACGACCGAAAAGCGCTCGCGCGGCAATTCGTAAACACGCGCAAGACTCTCGGCCTCTAATTTCGAATTGACAACCACACGATCGGCAATCGCAAGGAGTCGTTTGATCTCGTCGTGCGGGTACCAATATTTAGTTTCTTCAGTAACCCAAAGGTTCGGGCTGATCACGAGCCGTAAACCTTGCTTCTTAGCGTGCTCGCACAACTGAAATGACCCCGGCATCACCGAAAAAAAATGGAACACATCGTGCTCTCTAAACTCCGGCTTCCATTGGTCGAAAAGATTGACCGAAACGCCAAGCGAACGCAAGTGCTCGTAATAGGCACATAGCTGGCGCTCCCCCCCACCGGGGCAGTCAAAGGCCCAAGGATAGCTTCCGATCAGAACTCTCAAGATTCCCACTCGCTACAGATAGATTTCCAAACCATCGGACAATATGCGCTCGTCACCACTGGCCTTGCCGGGCGTCCGCGCCGCGAAATATCCTTCATGTGCCGATGTCGCCGGCACGACGCGAAATTCGATCCACTACTACTGTTGATTCCAAATCGTATGCATCAGCCAATCTCGCCCCGTCACGCCCGATGCTTCGTCTGACAATAGAAACGCGACCAAGTTGGCCACCTCAACCGGAGTATTGAAGCGCTTCAATTCGAGTGGTGCACACGTATCCTGGTAGAACTGCTCCGAGCCCATGCCAAGGTCAGCAGCCATACGATCAACATCCTTGAATGACATCTCGGTACCAACCCAACCTGGGCAGACCGCGTTGACCGTCACACCTTCCGCTCCAAGCTCCTTCGCCCAACATTTCGTCATGCCAATCAAGCCGAATTTGGATGCACAGTAGGCAGAGTATCCGGCCCGCCCCTCCTGACCGAGCTGTGATGCAATGTTGACGATCCGACCGGGCCGGCTCAAGCGCGGCAGCAACCCTTTTGTCAGGAGATATGGGCCGGTCAGATTGGTGCTCAGTACCTCATTTAAAGGATCATCACCTTCATCGAGCATACCGAACGTCTTGCAAATGCCCGCATTGTTCACGATACCCCAAAACGACTCTCGCCAGCCGGCCACAAACTGACCAATCTGCTCGCTGCTCGCCAGATCAACCGCAAACACGTTCGCACCCGATTCTTTCACGAAATCAGCGCATCGCAGCTCTTCTGCCGACGCCTCGCTGCTGACCAAGAGATCGAGGTCGTATTGCTTGAGTGTTAGCACCTCGGCAATCGCACGGCCGATGCCACGACTTGCCCCAGTTACGATGACGCGTTTACGCATTAGTCAGCATCCCAGAAAGATTCGTTGTTTCGCATTCTTCCGATAGCCGCCATCAACTGCGTGGCGGAATCCGGCCAAGTGAGCACCTCCATACCGTCGGGCGACATACGTTGCCCAGCGTTCCACTTGGCAAGCCACTCGACAAGCAAGCCTTTCAAGTCCTCGCTCGACACGCCGTAAAAGTAGCTTGCCGCATTGCCGCAAATTTCCTGAAATACCGGAATGTCGCGAACGATCAATGGTAGTTTGAAATGCGCCGCTTCAACGAGCGGCAAGCCAAAGCCCTCCGCCAGAGAAAGGGCAAACAGCGCAGATGACGCCATGTATACCTCTCGCAGGTACTCGTCGCTGATGCCGTCCAGCCAAAACAGCCGCCTGTTCAGTTCGGGATGACGCTCAATGCGCTCGGTCAGATGCCCGATTTTCCAACCCGCTCTCCCGACAAACACGAGCTTCACGTCTCGGCCCTCCGCCCAGAGCATCTCTATCGCATCGAGTGCGAGTTCGTGCCCCTTTCTAGGTTCGAGCGTGCCGACCATGAGAAATGTCGTCGACGAACTGAGTTGCTCCAGGACGTCCCGTGCGTTGGCCGGCAATCCGTGGGAAGGGAGACTCTCGGTGATGTCCGAACCGAGATGGAAATACTCGAGCTTCGGTCGATCTTGGCGAGCCGGAGGAAACCGCTCCAGCCAGGAAGCAACGTCCTTGCGTACGGCATCGGAGATGCAGATCATTCCATCGCTTTCTTCACTGACGCACTCAAACCAGAAATTGAATAGCTTGAGATAGTCGTTCCCTTCGAACCACGCGTTGGTTCCTTCGAACCACTCCGGATACATCAACGGAATGAGGTCGTACACAACGAAATACACGCCGACTCCGTGCGCACGGAATCGGACGAGTTCCTGACGCAGCGAAGGCGTGATGTTGTACGCAAGATCAACGCTGAGGAAAATATCGCCCTTCGCCGGTTCGATCGCAATTTCAACAGACGGATCGAGATTCCCCGCCAGTTGACGCTCGGCTAGCGCGGTGGCAGTTACAAAATGACCCTTTGCCCCGTCCCCTCGTACCGGAATGACCTTCCAGTCCACAGGCGTTCTTTGCCTCAACGCATGAAGCAAAGCACGCGTGACACGCTGGATGCCGGTCCCTTTGTCAAACCCGGCCAGTTCGGTCACGTCGAAGAATAAACGGTGGCGCATGAACTTCAATCTCAAAATAAACAGACACCGCCGCTCGACATCAGCGGCGGTGCAAACAAACAGCCAAGACGAGTATTCGTGAGCCATGCAGCCTCAGATAAGATGAGGCCGCCCGCCACAAACCCCACTAAGCTCCGATCAACTGACCCGCAGGGCGTCGCGCTGTCCTTGGCGACGGTTCCTTTCGATCGCCTCAAATACCACCGATTGCTCGATGTAATGCCCGAAGTTCCCGTTGTTGGTCGGTGCCATGACGCCTGCCGTACGAACCAAGCCCATGTAGGCCTTTCCGCCGAGGAAGTGCTTGTCGTAGCGAATCTTTTCCCACAGATCGGACAGCGAAAATGCCTCGGGCACCGTAGTAGGCAGACCGACCCTGCGAAACACGTCGTAGTGCATCGCAACGGTCTCCTCATCCGACAATCCAAGCAGCAAGGCTACTTCCGCGGAAACGCACATACCGATCGAAATCGCCTCGCCGTGGTACACCTCTCCCTCCGAGAGGTGCTCGACCGCGTGACCGATCGCATGGCCGTATTGCTTCAGCGTTTCGTCGTAATCCGAATCCAGATCGCCGCTCATCACCTCGAGTTTCAGTTCGATCGATTGCGTCACAACCTCGGACAGAAAGTCTGGATCGACGAGATGCTCGCTGTTGGAACAGATGTAATCGAGGAATTTCGTATCTTGGCAGATCGCGTGCTTGATCGCCTCGGCCAGCCCGTCCCGAATGAGACGAACGTCCAGCGTACGCAACACCAGCGGGTCGACCACAATCTTGGAGGCCGGGTAATAGCTCCCGATCAGATTCTTGCCGTGGTCGTAATTGATCGCTTGCTTGAAATCGATAGCCGCGTCGACCTGCGACAGCAGACTAGTCGGGAAATGCACGAGACCGATACCACGGTAAAGCGTCGAAGCCAAGAAACCCGCGAGGTTGTTCACCACCCCGCCGCCGAGACTGAAGATCACCGAATACTTGTCGAAACCGTAATCGAGTGCCTTCTCGACCAGCTGTGAGTACCACTTGAAGCTCTTCGAGCCTTCGCTTGCCGGAACGACCAACGTGCGAACCGAACGGCCCGAACGCTCGATACATTCCAGCACGCGACGCAGGTAAAGTTTCTCCACATTTTTGTCGGTTACCAGCAGGTGTTTCGACTCCTTTCGGATATGGTCGAAAATCCCCATCGTATCCAGATGGCGGAGGGCATCTTTCTTCACGATGACTTCGCTTTCCAGCTTGCGATCAGCATGGAAGTTGAAGGTTCGCGGTACTGTATGTTCGCTCATATATTTCCAAAGGACCACTCAACGTGTCGCAATGAGTATCGAATTGGGTCAGATTCGCACGCGCAGCACGCGAACCAGAGGCTCAAGACATTGCGGCATCAGGTACTGGTTGTGGACGTTGCGCTGCAGTTGCGGCGAGACCGGTGTCTCGAGAGCGGCTTTGACCCCCGCCTGAATCGATGCCGGCGACATCGGATCGACCTGATGCACCAATTCACCAAAATGCTCCTGTGCCCACGCGCCCGCTGAGAGAACCATTGGCACGCGAGCCAGCGCAGCCTCAAACGCAGAGAAACCGGCCGGCTCAAGCGAGACTTCAACGAACGCCTTACAGCCTTGCAAGGCCGATCGCAAAATTTCCGACTTCGGCTGTATATACGGCAAAAATTTGAAGTGTGATGGAGCTGCCTTCACGCACGCTTCGTAATAAGCACGGTCACGATAGTCCCCGACAAACACAAGGGGAATCTTCGAGTCACGCAGCGCGTGGATCGCCGCCAATTGATTCTTGCGTTCCTCGATGATTCCAACCGACAACAGGTATTCGTCAAGCTTGTAGGTTTCCTTGAACAGGTTCCCGTCGACCAGCTCCTCGAAACACGAATCGACACCCCACCGGCAATACGCCACTTTCGCTTCGTCTAGCGAAACGTGCTGCGCGATGTTCGCGTACTCAGATTTCGACTTGAATACAACCACGTCGGCGAGGTCGAAGAACGCCGCGACCGAGTCCTTCTCGCCCTGCGCCGGCGCTTTCGACCACCACACTGCGGGCAACAGGACCAGCTTCTTGCCAGCGGCCTTCACTTCACGGACGAACTCCATACCCGTTGGCACAACCGAGTAATGCAGGACGACGTCGTACCGGTTGAGCGGCTGGCAGCCCGGCCCGTAAAGATCCGCGCGAACGCCAAGTTGCCGCAGATTCGCCAGCAGATCCACCAGCTCAAGCTCCCCACCGCCTCGATGCAGAAATGCGGCAGGATAGGTCGTGATAAAGACACGCGAATCGCTCATTCAACACTCCAGTTTAATGTTCGGAAGCAAGCGGCTGCGGCCTTTCCCGGCCGGCCTGCCGCCACACGTGATTCAGCATTTTAACGGTTCGGGCTTCCCAAGTATTGTCGCCCACGCCGGCCTGCGCCTCTGCGGGCGTCAGTCTACCGCGTTGCAGCTGCCGTTCGATCGCCTCCACGAAGCGCTCGGGCGTGTCGCCGACATCCAGACCATCCAGCCGCTCGCGGGTAAAATCCAGCGGGGTCGAAACAACCGGCACCCCTGCTGCCAAATACTCAAAAAACTTCATCGGGAACATCGAACGCGTGTAGTCGTTCAGCAGGGTCGGCAGCAACCCGACGTCCATGCCTCGCAGATAGTCAGGCAACTCTTCATAGCGCCGATACCCCAGGAAATGCACGTTCGGCAATCGCTTCAGCTGTGTGATCAGCTCGCTGCGCTGCCCTTCCCGCTCCTCTCCGATGAAGATCCATTGCCAATCCGGCCTCGCACGCGCGGCGGCCAGAACAAGCGGGAAATCGACCTTGAAATCGGACAAGACACCGTGGTACACGAGTCGCACGCCCGAAATATCGGCCACGTCGCGTGGCAATGGTCCGGGCTCCAACGCCCTCCCGAAATGGTCGGCGTCGACTACGTTGGAGAAAAAGTGCGTATTCGGATTAAATGGCAAGCACTGGTCTCGCAACGCGACAGCCGTTGTGAATACCGAATCGCACTGCTTGAGCAAGTCCTGCTGGGCGCTTCGGAAGGCAGGGACATCGACGCCCGGAATAGCAGCGAGATCGTCTACACAGTGATAGACAAGTGCGCCACTCTCCAGATTTCGCACGGCATCGAGCATGAATGGGTGGTAAGTCCAAATAATCGGCTGCTGAAACGAACGCCGGCGCGCAAACCGAGTGATGCTCCACCGCAGCAACGTCTGGTTGAAGCGACGCACCAGCGGCCAATGGTGCTTTGCCGGAATCATCAGCGGCGAAAGCACCCAGACATTGGACTCCCGCTGCGGCGGTGCAACGAAATTGGACCGCACACCTTGCCACAAACGGCGCCAGATACGCCCCCAATCCTTGCCGCTTGTGAGCTTTGGCGAGCGCAAGCCTACGCTCTCAACATACAGTACGCGCCAGCCGCTCTTCGCGAGCACCCGCGCAGTATGTTGCTTGTTCGTCCAGTATGGCTCGTCCCAGTCAGCTGTCGAAAAGAGCACACAATCGCCACGCGAGCCAGGCCGCCCTTTCACTTCAGCCACCAAACACCTCCTGTGGCTGGTCAAGCAGGTTCGCAACGATACGCTGCGACGCTCGCCCGTCTCCATACGGGTTCGGGCGATCGCGCAGCGCCCCGCGTCGTTCCGCGTCATCGAGCCACGACGACGCTGCCGCCTCGATCCGATCGGCAGTCTGTCCGGCCAACGTGGCGAATCCTGCTTCGACGCCTTCCTCTCGTTCGGTGTGATTGCGCATCACGACCACCGGAACACCGAAGCTCGGCGCCTCTTCCTGGATACCCCCGGAATCGCTGATGACAAGCGCGCTGCGGCTGATCAGATAAAGGCTGGACGGATAATCGACGGGCTCAATCAATGCGAGATTCCGCACCCCCGTCAACTCGCGCATGACGGGCTCCCGAATCGAAGGATTAAGGTGGACCGGGAAAATCCATTGGTACTGCGTGTAACGCTCGCACAAGCGCCGCAGAACCTGGCAGATACCCAACAGGGTTTCGCCGAAGTTCTCGCGACGATGACAAGTCACCAGAACGAATGGCCGTGTCACATTGCACGACTCGGGCAAACGAAGGGACGCAGGCGCATCGAGCCATTCATGTTTCGCCAGCGCAATCGCATCCACGACCGTATTACCGGTCACAACAATGGACGCGTCGTCGATCCCCTCGCGCAGCAGGTTCTGGCGGGCAGATTCGGTCGGCGCAAAGTGGCGAGTTGCAATCCGTCCCAGCAGGCTGCGATTGGCTTCTTCGGGAAATGGGCTGGAGAGATCACCAGTTCGAAGTCCCGCCTCGACGTGACCGACCGCGATGCCGCGATGAAATGCAGCGAGGCCGGCGCACATTGCAGTCGTCGTATCCCCTTGTACAAGCACCCAGTCCGGTTTCTCTCGCGCGAGAACACCATCCATCTCGGTCAGGATGCGTGCCGACAAGACGTTCAACGACTGCCCAGGGCTCATCGTATCGACGCCGATGTCCGGTTCGATACCAAAATAGGCAAGCGCCTGAGCGAGCATCTCCCGGTGCTGGCCGCTCGTGCACACTATCAAGTCGACGTTACCACGCAATGCCGCAACGACGGGCGCCAACTTGATCACTTCGGGCCGGGTGCCCATTATGACCATGACTCTCATTGCAGCCGCCCGCTATCGTTGACCTCAAGAAGTTCACCACGATATTCGACCGCAAACGGAAATGGCGATGTAACGCCACGCATCGGTGTCACGACGTAAGTGTCGCCGTCCTCGATCAGGTCATGCATCGACTTTGCAAGCAGGAAATCCATTGCGACTTCTTCGTTGATGAAGAGCGGTCGTTTGGCACGAGCGCGCATGTAGTGAACGAATTCCTCGTGAGCCGAAATCCGTTCGTCCTCGGTCCGCCAGCCGTATTGATATCGTTCGGAAAACGGATGATCAAGATAGCCGAACAGCGTCTTCGTCTCATAGGCGAGGTCGAATGCGGCCTTGAACACGGCGAGCGGATCGCCCTCCGCCAGCATGCAATCGCCGTGAAGCATACATTGCTGGCTATGTCCTACGAACCCCTCCGGCATCCCAGCCAGGATGCCGCCGCGGGCCAACAGGAACTCCGGATCGTTTCGGATGATTCCGCCGATACATCCGGCATAACCCGCATCGGCCAACCCCTCGAGCGCATAGTGCGGCGTTTGGTGAAAAGGGGATACCGCGTATCGCACCGGTCTAGCAATGACCGACTCGAGCAGGTGCGCGGATTCACGACCTTCCGCAAGCGCAGCCGCGTAGCTCCCTCCCCAGTTTGGCGCGTGCGTCGCAGTGTGGGAAAGTATCGCCGCGCTCGGATCGGCGGCCAACTCCTTCAGGATCACGTGATGCGTCGTGTTCCCGAGGTTGGCGGTATGCACCGCCAGCGAAAACGGCACCCCAAGTCGGCGATATGCGTCCCAAAGCGGGCGGGCGGATTCGACGTCCTCGTCGCAATCAAGGCGCGAGGTAATCACGGCGTCATAGCCCCACGGGACTTCGCTCAACACAGGTTGACAGTGCAATTCATCTGCCCTGTAACCCGACAGGAAGTTCTCGACGATGCGCCATTCGAACGAATCACAAGGCCCGACTGGCCGATTGAACCACAGCACGCTCGTCGCTTCGTCGTCCCACAAGGCTGCATACGCAAACTGGCGGTCTTGCTCTATATACACGGACGCGAGTCGAGCGGACTCCGGGACATCCAGCGGAGCACCGACCGACCAGATTGAATCATCCGATCGAATCGCACCAAAACCCAGGTTGTTCCATTCATCAGCGAAATCGAAACGCTCGAATGGCCGCACCCACTCCCGCCCGCCGACAGAAGCGGTGAACCTCGTATAACGCACTGTTGCGCTACTCTGACTGGTGCAACGGCTTGCCGCCGGCGCACTACGTGCTGCATCGGCAAAGCCTTCCACATGCTCGATCTGCCGACAATTCAAGCGAGTTGCAAGCGCATGCGGCATTCGCCCAAACACTATCAATTTGCGCCCAGACGTCCCAAGCCAGCTAATCAACGCGTTGCCAAACTCATCTGGCACATCGATAGCAACCAGCACCGATGCGGAGCAGGTGCTCAGCGCGCTAAAACTAAGTGCGCGCGCTTGCCCCAACCCGACGGAACGACGCAGAGACGCCAGCACCAATTGCCCCGCAACCGCCGAGGCAGCTGAATAGATAACGCCGATCATGCGGTCACCACATGGCGGAATTTGGCACGGCTCCCTACCCGCACCAGCGCATCATGACCGACAAACTCGATTGCGAATGCGTCACCCCAATAGCCGCACAGCTTACGTGTCGTGTCCTCTTCGGTCGCCCACGGCTCAAGCACGATGCGTAGTGTAGGCGGTACGGTACGTAGATCGATCTGAAATTCCTGAATGCCGCCCACCCGATGATCGAGCATGTCCTGAATGTGATGCGTCGCGTGAGCCACACCGTTGATCGGTACGACGTCGTGAATCCGGCCAACCACGTCGCTCAGATACATTGCGCCATTGCGCTCCACGACACGAGCGAGGTCACCCGTTGCGTAGCGAATCAACGGCATGAGGTGATTGCGGAATCCCGTGAATACCAGCTCGCTGGCGCCGTCTTCTTCCGCATCGAGATGGCGACTTTCGGGCCACCCTTCGGATTCGAGAATCTGAAATCCTGCGTCATGGCCGTCGAGCTCGTACGCCATCACTCCGAGTTCGGCGAGGCCGTAGCGGTTGATCACGCGACACTGCAGCGCACGCTCGATGATCAAGCGCGCCTGGGGCTCAAGCAATTCGCCGCTCGACTCGAAAATTTCGAATGCCTTGCCGCTCCCGTATTTCCTTTCGACGTAACATGCGAGCGCATACATGGTCGATGGATGCCCGTGCGCGAGAAACGGTCGCCGTGCCTTGAGCGTTTGCCAGATCTCTTCGAGGCCCTTGTCGTCGATGCTGTCAAAAAAGATGTTGCTTCGATTCATCGCGAAGCATTTGAAGTCTTCGCGGGATGGCCAATTCGGAGTAACCTCGTCAGGAAAGCGGCAGGCAAAATGCAACTCCGGCTGGTAACCGCGCTTACCGATCCGTTGACGCGCGTAGAACGTCACGGCCGACGAATAATCGGCAGCCTCCTGATCGTAGTAAATCGTACAAGAAAGTCCGGTGGACCCCCCCGTCTTGCACGCATGATGCCGCACCGCTTCCAGTGGCTTTGAAAGCAGGCGTGCCCCCTGCTCCCGTATGATGTCTTTGGTCAGATACGGTAAAGACTCGAGATAGCGCGGATCCAGTCCGGCTTTCAGCGGATCGAAATTCCTTTCGCGGAATAGATCTCGGTAGTAAGGCACGTGCTCGCCGGCGAACTGCAGGATTTGCACCAAGCGGGCGAGCGCAATCCTCCTGCGTTGCTCGACCGGCAGCGCATAGTGACGGTGCAATTCCGCGACCTTGGGACGGACGTTGCGCTTTTCGCGACTCTCCGCGATCGGGTACGCGATGTACGCTCCCGCAGCACCTTTCAGAAAGCGGAAAGGCTGGTGCCTGAACAACGACCCGCCATAGCGAATCAAAGGATGGTCTGAACGCATGTTTGATGCCTTTCCCGGCTCACCGGGTGAGCCGCCGTTTGATATTCGATCACCTGCAGCGTAGGAGCGCTTTCAGGAAAGCGACGATGTGGTGGGCGGTGCTTGCACCGCGGGGGTGATCGGCTCGTCCGCCACGATCTTCCCGTGCTCAAGGCTGATTCTTCGGGTACACACGCGCGCGACCAACGTCGGATCATGGGACGCGATCACGACAATGGATGCATTCCCCACCAAGGTTTCAAGACGCCGCGCTGCCTTAGCACTGAACTCCGCGTCGCCGACGCTGAGCCACTCGTCCATGATCAGAATGTCCGCCTCAACACTCGTCGAGATCGCGAACGCTAGGCGCAGCATCATCCCGCTCGAATAAGTCCGGACCGGCAGGTTCAAGTACTCTCCGAGATCGCTGAAATCAGCAATTTCGTCGATCTTGCTGCGAATTCTGCTTGGCGACAGGCCGTCAAGAATGCCACGCAGGTAGATATTCTCGAACCCAGTGGCATCCGGATCCAGCCCCATGGACACGTCCAGCAGCGACGCAACCTTACCATGCACCTTCAGTTTGCCTCGGACCGGCTCGTAGACCCCGGAAAGCGTACGCAACAGCGTAGTCTTTCCTGAGCCGTTATGCCCGACAAGGCCGACACGCGCACCGTCGGCGAACTCGAAACTCAGGTCATCGAGCGCACGAACAATCGTATGTTTTCCCGCATCCTGACCGATACGACCACCGGTCGTCAGGTTCAGTACCGCCTTCTTCAGTGAGCGATGGGAATTTTCGTAAATAGGGAATTCGACAAATATTCCCTCTGCAACAATAGATGAGCTCACGGTATCAAAGCCAGTATGGAACCCGATTACGGGTGCGTCGCATCAAGAATTGCGAGAATGCAAGCCCTGCGACAAGCATTGCCACCGACCATACCCAAGACTCCCAATGCATCGGTCGACCGGTAATCGGTGCACGCACAATTTCCATCAAGTGATAGAGTGGATTGTATTCAGCCACCCAAGCGCGGTCCTTCAGAATTTCAGGCGACCACATCACCGGAGTGAAAAAAAACACCACTTGAATCAAATTGGTAACGATCGGCGGAATATCGCGAAAACGGGCACACAGTATTCCGAGCGTTACACTGATCCATACTCCGTGCAGCAGCAGCAGAAACAATCCAAGCGGCACCAACAGAAACTCCCATGTGGGCCAGTGTCCGAACACGATAAGCAACACCACGACGACCGGGAAACTGTGAAGCATGATCACGAAGTTGCGCCATACGATCCGACACGCATGAATCGTAAGCGGAATCCGTATCTGCTTGATCATGAAGGCGGAACCAATGAAAGCGTTACACCCCTCGTTCGCGACGGTCGACAAGTACTGCCAGAGAACCAGCCCTACCGCCAGATACGGCAGGTAGTCCTTGATCTCCTGGTGCAGGAGGGTCGAGTACAGTGCGCCAAGCACGATGACCATGATCGCCGTGCTGAGCGTAAACCAGAACGGCCCTATCACTGACCGGCGATATCTTTGGCGAATGTCATGCCACCCCAAGGTTCCCCACACGCGCGCCGACTTCACGCCAACCAAAATGTCGTCGCGTCCGCTGTGAGAGCCAAGGTCGCTGCCTCCGCGGTCGATTGCCGCCGCTTCAGTGCTGTTAAGCACGCCCATAGACATCCTCAAACCTGACGATATCGTCCTCGCCGAGATACTCCCCGCTCTGCACCTCGATCATCACAAGATCGACAACACCAGGATTTTCGAGTCGATGCTTGTGGCCAGCCGGAATGTACGTTGATTCGTTTGTCGAAACGAACAGTTCCCGATCACCATTCACGACTTTCGCCATTCCGCTTACGACGATCCAGTGCTCGCTGCGATGGTGGTGCATCTGCAGGCTAAGGCTTGCACCAGGCTTGACCTCGATGCGCTTGATTTTGAAACGGGCACCCTCTTCCAGCACCGTATACGTCCCCCACGGACGATGAACGGTACGATGCAATTTATGCGCCTCGTGACCGCGCGCCTTCAATTCCGAATAGATGTGCCGAACGTCCTGCGCTCGATCGCGATTGACGACAAGCAACGCGTCTGGCGTATCGATCACGATGAGATTATCGACGCCAACCGCGCCGATAATTCGATCGTTGCTCATCAGGTAGCAATTTCCGACATCGTGCAGCAACGCCTCGCCCTCAACCCGATTACCGTTGCCGTCCGGCTTGCAAAGCTCGCTAATGGCCGCCCAGGATCCAATGTCGCTCCACCCGATGGTGCACGGGACGACAGCAACGTTCGTCGATTTTTCCATGACCGCATAGTCAATGGAGTCATCGGGTACGGCACCAAAGCGCTTGGGCTCCAGTTGAACCTGCGTCCAACCGCTTCCTTCCGAAATTCGGGACGCCTCCATGCACGCCTGAGTGGCTCGCAGAATGTCCGGACAGTGCGCTTCCAGTTCGCGCAGCATGGCGCCGGCCGTAAAGCAGAAGAGCCCCGAGTTCCATAGGAATCGTCCAGACTCGACGTATTCTCGCGCCTTTGCAAGTGCCGGCTTCTCGACAAACCGCAACACCTTGTTACCGTCGGCTTCGATATAGCCATACCCGGTTTCAGGCGTTTCGGGACGGATACCAAACGTGACGATCTTGCCCTGCTCGGCCAACTTGACGGCCTCGTCGACGGCCTTTGCGAACGCGTCCTGATCGGAGATCAAGTGGTCCGCAGCCAAGACAAGCATCGTTGTTTCAGGACCGGAGACCTGTGCAACGTGCGAGGCTGCCGCAGCAATCGCAGCCGCCGTGTTGCGGCCGAACGGTTCACAGATGAACGACGTTGCGACGTTGCCTGTATTGACCTCCCGAAACTCGTCTTCCGCCTTGAAGAACAGATCCCGGTTCGTCACCGTGAGGACCTGCTCGACACCCGGCAAGCCAGTCGCGCGAAGGAAAGCCTTCTGAAGGAGACTCTGGCCGTCGGAAAGGCGAATGAAGGGCTTGGGATGCATTTCTCGCGACACCGGCCATAACCGCGAACCGGCACCACCACACAGGATGATAGGGATCAAACTCACAAATTCCTCGCTGCACAGACTTTACTGAAAGGTTATCGATCGTCCTGCGCCGCTCCTGCGGCTATGCCCGGACCAGCGCTTGCTGATCGAAGCAGGACAATCCTGCCACCCTTAAAAATGGGGCGCCATCGGAGACTGCAGTGAACAAATTTTAACGTATGACGTCGCCCCTGAATATTGCTCCCTCGGATTCTAGACACACTATTGCCATGCGCGCCCCGTAGGGAGTGCTACGAATTGCAACGGGTGAAAGAAGATTTTTCAGTACCAGACTCGATCAGTTCGCTGCACTGCCGCGAAACATGTCATCCAGCACGAGCCCAAGCGCCTGATCCCAGGAGGGTCGAGCGAGTTCGAATGCAGTATCAAACCGGCTGCAGTCGAGAACCGAATACGCCGGGCGTCGTGCAGCTCTCGTCAGGTCTGACGAGGTTATCTCGTCGACACAGGTTGCGCGCACGCCGTGAACGCCCCGCGCCCTCATCCCACTAACGATCGCTTGTGCGAATCCGTGCCATGTCGTTTCGCCTCGCAACGTGAGATGGTACAACCCGAGCTTTGACAGGTCACCGGTACGGCGCAACTGAATGACAGTTCGCAGCGCCTGTACACTCAGGTCGGCAAGAACGCGTACCGCTGTAGGCGTGCCGTGCTGGTCGGCAACGACACGCAAGACTTCTTGCTCGCACGCCGCTTTCGTGATCGCTCGTAGAAAATTGCGCCCATCGGGGCCGTAAACCCAAGAGGTCCTGAACACAAGCCAGTCAGCGCCGGAATCGGCGATTACCTGCTCACCTGCAAGCTTGCTTCGCCCATAGGTCGTTTGCGGGTCTGGCCGGATGTCCTCTCGATAGGGCACCTTCGCCAGACCGTCAAAGACATAGTCCGTCGAATAGTGCAGCAACAATGCGCTCAGCTTCCTTGCTGCAATGGCCAGCTCACCCACTGCGGTTGCATTGACCACCGCCGCCAACTCATGATGAGTTTCCGCTTCGTCGACCGCCGTGTATGCCGCCGAGTTGACGATCACGTCAGGACGAATCGCCGCGATCGCTGGCCCAATCGTCGATGGAGAACTCAAATCAAGGGCCTGCCGGTCAACTGCGATCACCTCACCCAACGGTACCAGCGATCGTTGCAGCTCCCAGCCCAGTTGCCCACGCTTTCCGACCAGCAAGATCCTCATGCATACACCTCCGCATCCACCAAACGCACACCCGCCGCATCCTTGACGGCAAGAACAGGTGGAGCGTCGAGAGGCCATGTGATGCCTATGTCGGGATCATTCCATTGCAGGCAGCGCTCGCACTCCGGATACCAAAAATCAGTCGTCTTGTACAGAAACTCGCAAGAGGCCGAAAGTGTCAGAAATCCATGTGCGAAGCCTGCCGGCACCCAAAGCTGCCTGTGATTGCCCGCGGACAGGTGCACCCCCACCCATTTGCCGAAGGTGGGTGAACTCCTGCGAATATCGACCGCAACGTCAAACACATCGCCTTGGATGACGCGAACCAGCTTTCCCTGCGCATGCTGGATTTGATAGTGAAGACCGCGCAGCACCCCCTTCTCCGATCGCGAGTGATTGTCCTGCACGAACTCGACGCCCGGAGCGACCCGCTCCGCAAACTCGCGCGCGTTGAAGCTCTCGTAGAAATACCCACGCGCGTCGCCGAATACCTTCGGCTCGATGATCTTGACTTCCGGCAGCGCCGTCGCGGTTACTTGGATTGCCATGCGACCTGATCCGAAAGAATGTGTTCGAGATAGCGCCCGTAGCTGTTCTTCGCCAGTGGCACGGCAAGCTTGCGCAATTGATCCGCGTCGATCCACAGCCTACGATAGGCGATCTCCTCGGGGCAGGCGACGACGAGTCCCTGCCGCTTCTGCAACGTTGCGATGAACGTCGCCGCATCGATCAGCGAATCATGCGTACCGGTATCGAGCCATGCATAGCCGCGCCCCATGATCTCGACGTCGAGCTTGCCGTCGGCGAGATAGCGCGAATTCACGTCGGTGATCTCAAGCTCGCCACGCAGGGACGGCTTGATATCGGCGGCGATGTCGCACACCCGGTTATCGTAGAAGTACAGACCGGTCACCGCATAGTTCGAGCGCGGTACGGCCGGCTTCTCCTCGATCGACAGCGCGCGAAATTCCTTGTCGAATTCGACGACGCCGTAACGCTCGGGATCGTTCACGTGATACGCGAATACCGTCGCACCCGACTCCTGCGCGTGCGCACGCTCGAGTTGCTTCGCCAGGTCGTGGCCGTAGAAGATGTTGTCGCCGAGGATCAGCGCCGACGGATCGTTGCCGACGAATTCCTTGCCGATGATGAACGCCTGCGCGAGACCATCCGGCGACGGCTGCACCGCATACTGGATGTTCATCCCCCACTGGCTGCCGTCACCAAGCATCGCTTCGAAGCGCGGCGTGTCCTGCGGCGTCGAGATGATCAGCACATCTCGAATGCCCGAGATCATCAGCGTCGACAGCGGATAATAGATCATCGGCTTGTCGTACACCGGCAGCAACTGCTTCGACACGACATGCGTGATCGGATACAGCCGCGTGCCGGAGCCGCCCGCGAGAATGATGCCTTTGCGTGCCATCGTTTCTCTCCTCAAGCGCGTTTCGCGTAGTTGGTCTCGACCCACTTGCGGTACTCGCCCGACGCGACTTCGTCGGCCCAGGCCTGATTGTCGAGATACCAGTCGACCGTCTTCGCCAGACCGGTCTCGAACGTTTCCGCAGGCTTCCAGCCAAGCTCGCGCTCGAGCTTGTGCGCATCGATCGCATAGCGACGATCGTGACCGGGCCGATCCGTTACATAGGTGATCTGGTCGCGGTACGAACCCGCGACCTTCGGGTGGGCCTTGTCGAGCAGATCGCACAGCGTATGCACGACTTCGAGGTTCTTCTTCTCGTTCCAGCCGCCGACGTTGTATGTCTCGCCCGGCACGCCGCGTGCGAGCACCTCGCGAATCGCTCTGCAGTGATCGCCGACATACAGCCAGTCGCGCACGTTCTGGCCGTCGCCATACACCGGCAGCGGCTTGCCGGCGAGCGCATTCGCGATCATCAGCGGAATCAGCTTCTCGGGGAACTGGTACGGGCCGTAGTTGTTCGAACAGTTCGTCGTCAGCGTCGGCAGGCCATACGTATGATGGTAGGCGCGCACCAGATGGTCCGAGCCGGCCTTCGTCGCGGAATACGGGCTGTTCGGCGCGTACGGCGTCGTCTCGGAGAATTGCGGATCGGTGGCGGACAGCGAACCGAACACCTCGTCGGTCGACACGTGCAGGAAGCGGAATGCCGCCTTGTCCGCGTCGTTCAGGCCGTTCCAGTATTGACGGGTCGCCTCGAGCAGCGTGAACGTGCCGACGACATTGGTCTGCACGAAATCCGCGGGACCGTGAATAGAACGATCGACGTGACTTTCAGCTGCAAAATGGAGCACGGCACGCGGCTTGTGCTCGGCGAACAGCGCATCGAGAGCATCACGGTCGCAGATATCGACACGTACGAACACATGCTTCGGGTTCCCGTCCAACGACTTGAGCGTGCGGAGGTTCCCTGCATACGTCAGCTTGTCGACGTTGAGTACGGCCTCGTCGGAATCGCGCAGCCAGTCAAGTACAAAGTTGGCACCGATAAAACCTGCTCCGCCCGTAACCAGGATCATGAGGCTCCCTCTAGTAATGCGCGGCAGGCCCGTGGAACACCGACCGCCTCGGATTCGTAGCAAGCAACCATGGTCGCTGCGCCAAACCGGGAATTTTAACCGCTCAACATGGCCGCCAAAGTCATGAAATGCTAATTTTGTTCGGGAAAACGACAATTATAGGGAGCCGCCCGCAGCAAAAGCCATGCCGCTAACAACTCGATACAGCGTTCCGCACCCTTGGCAGGAATGAAATATCTTGCCAAATTAACGCCATTTCGAGAAATTTAAGTTGCAGAATACTGTCTGAAACCAATCATCTTTCTTGTTTGTTGGAAAAACCTGCAGGACTCGCCCCTTCATGACCCGCCCCCCCATCGCCATCGGTGACATCCAAGGCTGTCATTCAGCTTTCCAGTCGCTGCTCGACCAGCTTTCGCCCTCCGCCGACACCCCGCTGTGGATCGCCGGCGACATCGTCAACCGCGGGCCGGACTCCCTCGCCGCGCTGCGTGCGCTGGTCGACCTCGGCCCGCGCGCGACCGTGGTACTCGGCAATCACGATCTCCACCTGTTGGCCGTCTCCGCCGGCCTGCGTACCGAACGCCCGGGCGACACGATCGGCGAGATCCTCGACGCGCCCGACGCCGAAGCGCTGCTCGACTGGGTCCGCCACCGACCGTTCGTGCACGCCGAGAACGGGATGCTGCTCGTACACGCGGGCCTGCTGCCGCAATGGGACGCCACGCTCGTGCTCGAACTCGCCGACGAACTCCAGCGCGCGCTGCGCGCGCCCGACTGGCGCGACACGCTGCAGAAGCTGTACGGCAACGAGCCGAACCAGTGGAGCCCGAACCTGAAGAAACGCGACCGGATGCGCGTCGCATTCAACGCGTTCACGCGCCTGCGCTTCTGCACACCCGATGGTGCGATGGAATTCAGGGCGAACGGCGGCCCCGCCAGCGCGCCGCCCGGCTACCTGCCGTGGTTCGACGTGCCGGGGCGCCGCACGGAGGACGTGACGGTCGTGTTCGGCCACTGGGCCGCGCTCGGCCTGATGCTGCGCGACAACCTCGTCGCGCTCGATTCGGGATGCGTGTGGGGAAACCAGTTGTCGGCCGTGCGGCTGACGGCCGACCCGGCGCAGCGCACGGTCACGCAGGTGCAGTGCGAAGCGTGCGGCGCGCCGGGCGGCGAGTGATTACGCGCTGAGGCGTCCGACCGGGAAGCGCCTTACCCCTCGCGCCCCGGCACCGGCTCGTCGGCCGCCCCGTCGCCTGACGCGCCGGCGCCAAGCTCGGTCGCCGGATACGCATGCTTCGCCAGCTCCGCGAGCGACTCGGCCGACGGCTTGCCGACCTTCTCCTGCATCGACGCGAGCGCGGCCGCGATCGCATCGCGCGCCGCCGCGGACGTCGCGCGCCGGTCACCGCCCGGCGCGATCGGTTCGCACACATACAGATGAGCGACGAGCGGGCCGCCGCGCAGCACCATGTCGAGCGACTTGCCAAGCGACAGCTCGCCTGTGTAAGCCGGCGCCACCGACTGCCGCCGCTGCGCATCCTCATACATCAGACAAATCGGCTGAACCGCGCAGCCGGCCGATACCGCAGCCTGGAACAGGTTCGCATGGAACGGCAGCAGTTCCTGCCCATCGGACGTCGTCCCTTCCGGAAACACGCACATCAGCCCGCCGTTGCGCAGGCGCTCGGCCATCTCGTGCATGATCCGCATCGCCTCGGTGCGCTTCTCGCGCTGCAGGAACACGGTGTCGAGCTTCTCGGCGAGCCAGCCGACGACCGGCCACTGCCGTACCTCGGCCTTCGACACGAACGGCGTCGGCCGCCACGCGTTGACCGCATAGATGTCGAGCCACGACACGTGGTTGCCGACGACGAGCGCGCTCGCGTCGAGCCGCGCGCCGTCGTTATGGACGACGACGCGCATCCCGCAGATCCGCAGCATCTTGAGCGACCAGCGGCGCGTCATCTCGGCGCGGTGCGCGGGCGTGACGTGCGAAAAACGCAGCGCGACGATCGCCATGCCGCGCAACAGGTGAAAGACGAGACGCAGCTTGCGAAGAGCAATCATGGCGAGGGTCCGGCGTGGTTCAGTGGCGCTCGAACGCGATCTGTCCGGCGACGAGCGTCGTACGCACGCAGGCGGGCAGTTCGTAGCCGAGGAACGGCGAGTTGTGGCCCTGGCTCTTCAGCGCACGCGGCTCGACGCGCCAGTGCGCACGCGGGTCGAACACGCACAGGTCGGCCGTGCCGCCTTCGGCCAGACGGCCCGCCGGCAGCTTCAGCACGTCGGCCGGCGCGGACGTGATGCGGCGCAGCGCCTGCGCGAGCGGCGTGCGCGTCTCGTCCGCCCACTTCAGCGTCAGCGACAGCAGCAGTTCGAGCCCCGTCGCGCCGGGCGTCGCTTCGCCGAACGGCAGCAGTTTCTCGTCGTCGTCGACGGGCGTGTGGTCGGAGCAGATCGCGTCGATCGTGCCGTCTGCAAGCGCCACGCGGATCGCTTCGCGATCACGCTCGCCGCGCAGCGGCGGGTCGAGCCGGAACTGCGAATCGAAATAGCCGATGTCGACGTCGATCAGGTGCAGGTGGTTCACGCCGACGTCGCAGGTCACGGGCAGCCCCTCGGCCTTCGCCGCGCGCACGAGCGCGAGGCCGGCCGCCGACGACAGCCGCGCGAGGTGCACGCGCGCGCCCGTCACGCGCATCAGTTCGAAGATCGTGTGCAGTGCGATCGTCTCGGCCGCGACCGGCACGCCGGACAGCCCGAGCCGCGACGCGAGCGCGCCGCTCGCGGCAACGCCGCCGCGGCCGATGAACGCGTCCAGCGGGCGCAGCCACGTGGTGTAGCCGTAGGTGCTTGCGTACTGCAGCGCGCGCAGCAGCACCTGCGTGTCGCGCACCGGCACGTTGGCATGCGTGAAGCCGACGCAGCCGGATTCGGTCAGCGCGACCATCTCGGTGATCACTTCGCCCTTGAGGCCGACGGTCAGTGCGCCGAGCGGATGGACGTTCGCCTGGCGCAGGTTGCTCGCGCGGAACTTGAGCATCTCGACGAGGCCCGGTTCGTCGAGCACGGGATCGGTGTCCGGCGGGCACACGAGGGTCGTGACGCCGCCCGCGACGGCCGCGGCCATCTCGGATGCGAGCGTCGCCTTGTGCTCGTAGCCGGGCTCGCGCAGCCGCGCGCACAGGTCGACGAGGCCGGGCGCGACGATCAGGCCCGACGCGTCGATGATCTTCGCGGCGTTGAAATCGGCCGGCGCCGCCGCGCCGGCTTCGGCGATCGCGGCGATCTTGCCGGCCGCGACGAATACGTCGGCCTGCCGCTCGGTGCCGGCGACCGGATCGATCAGCGTGCCGCCTTTGATATGAATCTTCATGCGCTGTCTGTGAATGCGTTGATTGCGTTGAATGCCTGGATCAGGATGCGCGAAAGCAGGCTCAGTCGTTGTTGCCGGCGACGATGCCCATCACCGCCATCCGCACGGCGATGCCGAACGTGACCTGGTTGAGGATCACCGACTGCGGACCGTCGGCGACCTGCGAGTCGATCTCGACGCCGCGGTTCATCGGGCCCGGGTGCATCACGATCGCGTCGGGCGCGGCGAGCGCGAGGCGCTCGGGCGTCAGGCCCCAGGTCTTGAAGTATTCCTGAGCGGACGGCAGCAGCGCGCCGCTCATCCGCTCGTTCTGCAGGCGCAGCATGATGATCACGTCGACGCCCTTCAGCCCTTCGTCGAGGTTGTTGAACACCTTCACGCCCATCTGCTCGAGGCCGCCCGGCAGCAGCGTGCGCGGGCCGATGGCGCGCACCTCCGGCACGCCGAGCGTGGTGAGCGCGTGGATGTCGGAGCGCGCGACGCGCGAATGCAGGATGTCGCCGACGATCGCCACGCGCAGCTTCGTGAAGTCGCGCTTGTAGTGACGGATCGTGTACATGTCGAGCAGGCCCTGCGTCGGGTGCGCATGACGGCCGTCGCCGGCGTTGATCACGTGCACGTGCGGCGCGCAGTGCTCGGCGATCAGGTACGGCGCGCCGCTCGACGCGTGGCGCACGACGAACAGGTCGGCATGCATCGCCGACAGGTTGTTGATCGTGTCGAGCAGCGATTCGCCCTTGCTCGTCGACGATGCATTGATGTTCAGGTTCAGCACGTCGGCCGACAGGCGCGTCGCGGCGATTTCGAAGGTCGTGCGCGTGCGCGTCGAGTTCTCGAAGAACAGGTTGAAGACGGACTTGCCGCGCAGCAGCGGCACCTTCTTCACTTCACGGTCCGTCACGCTGACGAACTGCTCGGCCGTATCGAGGATGTGGTTGACGATCGAGCGCGGCAGGCCCTCGATCGACAGCAGGTGCTTCAGCTCGCCGTTTTTCGTGAGCTGCGGGTTGCCCTTCAGGAAACCGTAGCGGAACCGGTCGGGGCTCGCGGCCGCCGCGGGATTGCCGGTGCGGCCAGTGGTGTCGGTGGTCATGGTGTGCGTGATTCCAACTATGCAAACGGGCCGCGGTGCAAACCAGCGGCCCGGGATACGGTTTCGCGTGTCGTTCAGGCGCCGTGCGCCTCGACGCGCAGCGTGAACTGCGCGGCATCGTCGCGCGCGAGCACGAGCGTCGCGCCGGCCGGCACATCGAGCGCGCCGCCCGCGAAGCGCGCGGCGACCGGCAGCTCGCGGCCGCCGCGGTCGGCGAGCACCGCGAGCTCGACCGCCGCCGGACGGCCGTAGTCGAACAGCTCGTTGAGCGCCGCGCGCACGGTGCGCCCGGTGTACAGCACGTCGTCGACGAGCACGATGCGCGCGCCGTTGACATCGAACGGCAGCGACGTCGGGCTGGCCTGGCTGTGCAGCCCCTTCTTCGCGTAGTCGTCGCGATGCAGCGCGACGTTCACGACGCCGAACGCCGGCGCGCCGAGATCGCGCGCGAGGCGCTCGGCGAGCCACGCGCCGCCGCTGTAGATGCCGGCGAGCCGCGGGCCGCCCGGTTCGGCGAAAGCCGTGCCGTATGCGGCGCGGATCTGGTCGAGCAGGACGCGGTAAAGCGCCTCGGCGTCAATGGTGCTCATGGTCGGACAATTGATCGAGATACTGTTGAAGGATGACGCGCGCGGCCTCGGCATCGAGCATCTCGGCGCGTGCGCGGCCGCGCACGTTGCGCTCGCGTAGCCCGGCCTCGGCCTCGACCGACGAATAGCGCTCGTCGACCCACGTGACGGGCAGCCCGAAGCGGCCGTTCAGCTGGTTGCCGAAGCGCTTGGCCTGCTGCGTCATGTCGTGCGGCGTGCCGTCCGGATGCATCGGCAGGCCGACGACGAGCGCGTCCGGCCGCCATTCTGCCAGCAGGTCGCCGACCGCCTTGAAGCGGTGTTCGCGGTTCAGGTTCTGGATCACGACGAGCGCGCGGGCCGAGCGCGTCAGCGCATTGCCGATCGCGACCCCGATTCGCTTTTCGCCGTAGTCGAACGCCAGGAGCGTCGCATCGCGCGCGCTCGCGCCACTCATGCGTGCCCTGCTTCGCCGGACAGCATCGACGAGCTGACGCCGAGCAGGCCGAGCGCGGCTTCGAAGCGCTCCTCGGCCGGCGTGTCGAACACGATGCGCGGATCGGCGGCGACCGTCAGCCAGCCGTTGCGGGAAATTTCTTCCTCGAGCTGCCCTGCGCCCCAGCCTGCATGGCCGAGCGTCAGCAGGAAGCGCTTCGGGCCGGTGCCCGTCGCGACCGCCTCGAGCACGTCCTTCGACGTCGTCATCTCCAGCCCACCGTCGACGGACATCGACGAGTTGTAGCTCGCGCCCTCGACCGGCTCGTGCAGCACGAAGCCGCGCTCGGTCTGGACCGGGCCGCCGAAGTACACGGGGATGTGCAGCAGCGGCTCGATGTCGAGCTTCAGGTCGATGCGGTTGAACAGCGATTCGAGGTCGATGTCGGTTGGACGGTTGATGACGAGGCCGAGCGCACCGCGCTCGCTGTGATCGCAAAGGTAGACCACCGTTCCCGAGAACGTCGGATCGGCCATGTTCGGCATGGCGATCAGGAACTGGTTGGTGAGGTTGATGCGATCGGAAGGCTTTGACATGGTTTGAATTTTAGCAAAGACGCCGCGGCCTGACCGGGCCGCGATCAACAAGCAACGCCGCGCCGCGCTGGCAACGGCGCGCGCGGATCACACGGCACTCTAACACGCGCGCGGGCACTGTCGGCAGCGTGTTGCGGGCCCGTGCGGCAAGGGTCGCCACCGCGTGTCCGTCCCCTTGTTCGTCAGGTCCGGCCGAGCGCCGTGCCGAGCGCTTCGGACGCCGCGGTCAGGTCCGGCGGCGCGACGCCGGCCGCGATCTTCAGCAGCGCCGCGCGCAACATGTCGGACGCGTGACCGTGCGCGTCGAGGCCGCCGCCGGCGAGCGGTACGCCGTGCGCGGCACGGCGCCACGCGAGGCCGAGCGTGTCGGCCAGCAGCGCCGCGTGGCCGAGCCCGAGCGCGCACGCGGCCGTACCGACCCGGTAGGCGGCGCCGGACGCGCGCCACGCGGCACTCGTGTCGGCCGCGGCCGGATCGGCCGCGAGGTCGGCCATCGACGCATCGGCGGTCTGCAGGAAATCCTCATACGCATGTGCATTGACGGTCACGACGCCGAGCGCGCGGGTCGGTGCGACGGCGACCGCATCGTGCTCGGCCCGCGCGGCATCGGCCTCCCACAACGCTTCGGACGCCGGCGTGCCGGCGACGTGCCAGTCGACCGTCAGCCCGTAGTCGTGCAGTACGTCGACGAGCGCAACGTCCTCGGCCGCGGCGCCGAACAGCGCGAAATCGCGCCACAGCAGCGCAACCGTCTCGCGCACGAATTCGGGCGGCGCGCTGCGCAGGCCCTGCACCTGCTCGCCGAGCAGCAGGTTCGTCCGCGCGAGAAAGCGCTTCAGTTCGGGCGCGCCGCTCCCGCGCAGCGCGCGCAGGCACGCAGCCGCGAGCCGCCAGAAATCGTACGGTGTGTCGTCGGCCAGCGCCGCCTGCATCGCATCGAGTTCGTCGAGCGCCGCGTCGGGCGCGGCGTGCTGCGCCCGCAGTACGCCGAGCAGCGCCTGCTCGTAGCGGGCGCGTATCCGGGTCGCGAACGCATCCGGCAGCGCGCGCAGCGTGGCCGGCGGCACCGCGCGGCCGACGAGCGCAAGCGCGTCGAGCGGCGCGCTTGCGCGCAGGTCGGCGGCGCTTTGCGCACGCAATGCACGGAAATGCTCGAAAAGAACCGGCGAGCAGGCGAGCTCGCGCAGGTTGTGGCGCCCGACGGCCGCGCTGAAATCGCGCAGCGCGGCACGCCAGCCGGCCGAAGTCGGCTCGACGGCGACGAGCGGCACAGCGGCCGACAATTGCCCGGCGAAACGCGCGGCCGGCAGCCAGCCGGCTTCCGCCAGCACGGCCGCGGCAGCGGACAGCGGCGCGGCCGCGTCGTCGCGACGCTCGAATGCGTCGGCGGCCGCCGCAAGCCACGCGTCGGCCGCGCGCACGGCCCCGCCGCGCGGGTTGGGCAGTGCGTCAGGGAGGGGAAGGTTCGCCGGATCGGACGTCATGGACACGCGCGCCTGTCATCGTCAAGCCGCTCGCGCGAACCTCGGCGCGCGAGCGCCGGGCCAATGCGAGGCCGGAGCGGGGTGTCCGTGGGCTGAAGGTCCGGTCAGATCTGGACCATCTCGAAGTCTTCCTTGCGGGCGCCGCATTCGGGACACGTCCAGTTGATCGGGACGTCTTCCCAGCGCGTGCCCGGGGCAATGCCCTCTTCCGGCAGCCCGGCTTCTTCGTCGTAAATCCAGCCACAAATCAGGCACATCCAGCTCTTGTATTCCATCTTAAGCCGCGTCGGGAAAGTCGGTAAATTCGGGAGCCATGATGGTACCGTGTCGGGGCCGGACTGCCTAGCAATCGCGCTGGAGTCCGGCGACTACGTTGCGCTGCGCTAAAAAATCCGTCGTGCGGGCCGGATTCCGCCGCATAATGGCTGAAAAGTGCGGCCTGCCGGGCAACACAGGGCCGAAAAAGCCCATTTCGCCTCGCCGTCCGCATCTCCGTCGCTTTTCCCGTTTTTCTCTTGCCCCATTTTTACATGTCCAGCAACGCCCCTCCGATCGTCCTCACCTTCGGCCTGTCCGATCCCACCGGCGGCTCCGGCATTCAAGCCGATCTGATGACCTTGGCGAGCATGGGCTGTCACGGCGTGTCCGTCCTGACGGGCTACACCGTGCGCGACTCGGCCGCCTGCGACGAAGTGACCGGCCTCGACCCCGACGTCGTCGCCGCCCAGGCGCGCATGCTGCTCGAGGACATGCCGGTCGCCGCGTTCAAGATCGGCGCGGCGACGCGCGCGGAAGTCGTCAGCGCGATCGCCGAGGTCGTCGCCGACTACGACGGCGTGCCGCTCGTGCTCGCGCCGGACTTCACGCTCGACGACGAGCACGTGCTCGCGGCCGACGACCTGCGCGAATCGATCGCCGACCTGCTGGCGCCGCAGACGACGCTGCTGGTCGCCGACTACGCGACGCTGATCGCGCTCGCGCAGCCGGACGGCGACGCCGAGGCGCCGAATCTCGACGCGGCCGTGTCGCATCTGCTGTCGCAAGGCTGCGAGTACATCCTGTCGTCCGAAACGGGCTCGCACCGGCTCGTCAACACGCTGTACGGCGAGGAAGGCCAGCTCCGCGAAGACATGTGGGATCGCTCGCCGCACCGGCTGATGGGCATCACCGATACGCTCGGCGCGGCCATCGCGGCGCTGCTCGCGAACGGCCAGGAGCCGCCCGAGGCAGTCCGCGAGGCGCAGGAGTACCTGTACCAGGCCGTGCGCGACGCGTTCCGGCCCGGCATGGGCGCATACCTGCCCGACCGGTTCTTCTGGGCGCGCAGCAACGACGATGCGGACACGCCGCCGGCCACGAAGGTCGAACCGGTGCCGAGGACGTCGCACCGGCATTGAAACGCGCGCGGCGGGCGTGAACGCCGGCCGGCGCGCGCACGCGAATCCGGCGCGCAAACAAAAAAAGACCCGCATCGCTGCGGGTCTTTTCTTTTGGCTGGAACGCGCATCGCTGCGCGTTCCCGACACCATCGACCGAAGTCGATTACATGTCCATGCCCATGCCGCCCATGCCGCCCGGCATGCCGCCCGGCATCGGTGCATCTTCCTTCGGCAGTTCTGCAACGGCTGCGTCCGTCGTCAGCAGCAGGCCTGCAACCGAAGCTGCGTTCTGCAGTGCGGTGCGCGTGACCTTGGTCGGGTCGACGACGCCGGCTTCGACCATGTCGACGTACTCGCCCGTCGCTGCGTTGTAGCCGTAGTTGCCCTTGCCTGCAGCAACTGCCGCCACCACGACGCTGGCTTCTTCGCCGCCATTCGTGACGATCTGGCGCAGCGGCTCTTCCATTGCGCGCAGCACGATCTTGATGCCGGCGTTCTGGTCGGCGTTCAGGCCGGTCAGGCCTGCGATCGCGGTGCGAGCGCGGATCAGCGCGACGCCGCCGCCTGCCACGATGCCTTCTTCCACAGCCGCGCGCGTTGCGTGCAGTGCGTCTTCGACACGTGCCTTCTTTTCCTTCATTTCGACTTCGGTCGCAGCACCGACCTTGATCACTGCTACGCCGCCGGCCAACTTGGCCACGCGCTCTTGCAGCTTTTCACGGTCGTAGTCCGACGTCGCTTCCTCGATTTGCGCGCGCACTTGCTTCACGCGTGCTTCGATGTTCACGGCTTCGCCTGCGCCGTCGATGATCGTCGTGTTTTCCTTGCCCACTTCGATGCGCTTCGCCTGGCCCAGTTCTGCCAGCGTTGCCTTCTCGAGCGTCAGGCCGGTTTCTTCCGCGACGACCTGACCGCCGGTCAGGATCGCGATGTCTTCCAGCATCGCCTTGCGACGATCGCCGAAGCCCGGCGCCTTGACCGCGACGGTCTTCAGGATGCCGCGGATGTTGTTGACGACCAGCGTTGCGAGCGCTTCGCCTTCGACGTCTTCAGCGATGATCAGCAGCGGACGGCCAGCCTTCGCGACTTGCTCGAGCACCGGCAGCAGATCGCGGATGTTCGACACCTTCTTGTCGTGCAGCAGCACGAACGGGTTGTCGAGGACGGCGACTTGCTTGTCCGGGTTGTTGATGAAGTACGGCGACAGGTAGCCGCGGTCGAATTGCATGCCTTCGACGACGTCGAGTTCGTCGGCCAGCGACTTGCCGTCTTCGACGGTGATCACGCCTTCCTTGCCGACCTTGTCCATCGCTTCAGCGATGCGGTCGCCGATCGACGAATCGCTGTTCGCCGAGATCGAGCCGACCTGTGCGATTTCCTTGTTCGTCGTGCACGGCTTGCTGATCTTCTTCAGCTCTTCGACAGCCGCTGCGACTGCCTTGTCGATGCCGCGCTTCAGGTCCATCGGGTTCATGCCCGATGCGACGTACTTCATGCCTTCGCGAACGATCGATTGCGCGAGGACGGTTGCCGTCGTCGTGCCGTCGCCTGCGTTGTCGCTGGTCTTGGAAGCGACTTCCTTGACCATTTGCGCGCCCATGTTCTGGAGCTTGTCCTTCAGCTCGATTTCCTTCGCAACCGACACACCGTCCTTGGTGACCGTCGGGCCGCCGAAGCTGCGCTCGAGCACGACGTTGCGGCCCTTCGGACCCAGCGTGACCTTGACTGCGTTGGCGAGAATGTTCACGCCTTCGACCATCTTCGAACGGGCGGAATCGCCGAATACGACGTCTTTAGCTGCCATCTTCTAACTCCTTGAATTCTTGGGAATATGTACCGTCGAAGGACGCTTAGTTAGCGTTGACCACGGCCATGATGTCTTCTTCGCGCATGACCAGCAGTTCCTGGCCGTCGACCTTCACGGTCTGGCCTGCGTACTTGCCGAACAGGACGCGATCGCCGACCTTCACGTCGAGCGCGATCGGGGCGCCCTTGTCGTCACGCTTGCCCGGGCCGACCGCGAGGATCTCGCCTTGATCCGGCTTTTCAGCAGCGGCTTCGGGGATGACGATGCCCGAGGCGGTCTTGGTTTCTTGATCCAGACGCTTGACGATCACGCGATCGTGCAAAGGACGAAGGTTCATATTCACTCCTCTCTTGACTGAGATTGAAGAACGCTTGGGGAATCTGCCCGGCGGATCGCCCGGCAGAGAATTGTTAGCACTCTCGTGCAGCGAGTGCTAATTATATGGACGGGTTTTGACAAATTCAAGAAGGGAAACCGGAGGAATTTTTTGAACTGTCGAGATTCAGCCAACTTGGAACTTCGTCCACTTAAGTTTGAATTCGGCAACGCGCCGAACGCCCCAACGAGCAGACTTTTTGCATATAAAACAATGATCTACGATGAGGCTGCGGCTTCAGCCCGATCCTTCATCGACAGCGATCGCGCGACGCCCTAGCGCCAGTCCAGCCTTGCCGCACGCTTCCACGCCCCATCTGGGGAATTCCCTTATGTCTCAAGCTCGTTTTTTCGAAGGGGTCAAATCATTTTGAATCTTCCGCCTCGCCGACGAGGCAATTGAAAGCCGTGGCGATGCACCGATTGAAGCTGGAGGCGCGTGACTGTAGCAACAGGCTCCCTGAAGCCGTTACCAACGAGTCAACCGCCGCTCTGCAAACATTCACTCCCCCAGTCTGGAGCAGCTCCTCAATCCTCGGAGTTGTACGGGCTGCTTGCGGCCGACCGCTACCTGACGCGGCGTCTCTCTTCGACCCATTGCTGTCACTCGCGCTCCATCCATCAAGGTCCGCTGTGCGGCGATTGAACCGCGCCGGGAATCGTGGAGGCCGGTTGGTTTAAGTTAATGCAGGCAAGTCAGCGGCATTTCTGAGTTGCCTGTAGTAGTTTGCCTCAGCCTCAGCGGGCGGGATATATGCGGACCTTCGTTCACGAAGAAGGGCGGTTACCACACGAACTTGCAGCGGATCTCGGGCGCTACCGGCGCCGCGTGTTCGTCGAACAACTCGGTTGGGAGCTCCCGTCGGCGAACGAAAGCTTCGAGCGCGACCAGTTCGATCGCGACGATACCGTGTACGTGTTCGCGCGAAATGCCGGCGGCGACGTGTGCGGATGTGCGCGCCTGCTGCCCACGACGCGCCCGTATCTGCTGCAGTCGCTGTTCGCCGACCTGATCGCCGCAGACATGCCGCTGCCGCAATCGGCGGCCGTCTGGGAGCTGTCCAGGTTCGCGGCGACCGACGACGAAGGCGGGTCGGGCAATGCCGAGTGGGCCGTGCGGCCGATGCTCGCGGCCGTGGTCGAATGCGCGGCGCAGCTCGGCGCGCGGCAGCTGATCGGCGTGACGTTCGCGAGCATGGAGCGGCTGTTCCGCCGGATCGGCATACACGCGCACCGCGCAGGCCCGCCGAAGCAGGTGGACGGACGTCTGGTGGTCGCATGCTGGATCGATATTGATCCGCAAACGTTTGCGGCATTAGGAATCAAGCCGGGGCAGGCAGCCCGGCAAGCCATCGCCGCCTGA